>NZ_NEWJ01000009.1:0-63202 GCF_002135045.1 Halorubrum sp. SD683 | reverse complement strand
CGCCCGGGCCCCCTGACCCCGCCGCCGACACCGCTCTCCTCCCGACCCCGGTCAGCGCAACGCTCTTTCGGATCGCGACGGTCGAAACGGTGTGGGCGCGGACGACGCTGAACCCGAGGCCGACGCAGCCGCCGGAAGCGACGGGTCCGGGCCGTCACGCACCCCCGAGGACGCCGGAAGCGACGGGTCCGCCTCGGCAGGTGCTCCTGCCGCTGCCGACCCCGACTGCGTCGGCGACGCGACGGAGGTCGCCGACGCCCTTCCGCGTCCCGACGACCCCCTGACCGAGTCGGTCGAGGCCGCGTTAGCGGGGCGTTCCGGGGTCGGGAGGAGAGAGGTGTCGGCGGCGGGGTCAGGGGGCCCGGGCGAACACGAGGTAGCCCGTGTGGCCCACGCCCGCGGTGGAGGGGCGCGAGCCGCGGTCGGAGAAGTCCATCTCGCGCTGGATCGTCTCTAACGTCTCGACCTCGGTGAAGCCGGCCTCACGGGCCGCGAGCGCCGCCTCGCGGGTCCCCTCGACGAACGGCGAGTAGACGGCGAGGCGGCCGCCGGGCGCGAGCAGGTCGTCCGCGCGCTCGACGACCGCGGGAGCGTCGCCGGTGTCGAGCGTCAGGGCGTCAAACGGCTCGCCGTCGACGAGCGCGTCCAGCTCGTCGGTGAGGTCGCCGGTCCGGACGTCGACGCGGTCGGAGACGCCCGCCGTCGCCATGTTCTCGCGAGCGACGTCGGCGAACTCGGGGTCGATCTCGTAGGTGGTCACGTCGGCGCCGGCGCGCCCCAGGTACGCGGCGAGGATCCCGGTCCCGGTGCCGGCGTCGAGGATGCGGTCGCCGCCGGACGCGCCGGTATGCCCCATCACGAGGCCCACGTCGCGGGGCATCATCGGCGCGCCGGTGCGTTCGAGGTGGTTGAACAGGTCCGGGCCGCGGAGCGCGCGGACCTCGAAGACGGTGCCGAGGTGCGTCTCGACCTCGTCGCCGGCCGAGACGTCCTCGGGGACCTCGATCACGCCGAGGTCGGTGCCGAACTCCTCGCCCGGCTCCAGTAGGTACTCGCGGTCCGCGTGGACGAGCAGGTACGCGGCGTCCGTCACTGGAGGTCCGAGATCGCCCGCGCGGGCTCGCCGTTGGCCGCCTCCAGCGCCTCGCGGGCGTCGTCCTTCGAGACGCCAGCCTGCTCGGCGACCAGCCGGACGTCCTCCTCCGGAATGCCATCGTCTTCGTCGGCCGCGTCCTCGGCTTCGATCGCGCTCGCGTCCGCACCGCCCTCGACTGCGGCCGCGCCGCCCGCGTCGGCCACCGCGTCGGGCGACCCGACGATCTGGTACGTCTCCTGCCCTTGGGCGTCCATCTTGGTGACCTGCGCGCCGTCGAAGACGAGGTCGTCGCCGTCGGCCGTCTCGATGACGACCCGCTCGGCGTCGAGCTCCTCGACGTCGATCCCCATCTGTTTCATCATCTGTTTCATCTTCCGCGGGTTCATGCCGCCGCCTCCGAACATGGTCACCGGTTCGGCCGGACGACACAAAAAGGGTGTCGACACGGGTCGAAGCAACGGCGCGTCGCGGACGCTCGCCGGCCCCGATCGCGGCGAACCGGACCGAGAGAGCGGGGTTGATACGTGTCGCGCGCGAGGCGGTGATATGTACCTCGCGGACCACTCCTGGCCGGAGCTCGGCGACGCGCTGGCTCCCGGCTCCGTCGCGCTCGTCCCGCTCGGCTCGACCGAACAGCACGGCCCGCACCTTCCGCTCGGGACCGACCACCTGATCGCCGAGGGGCTGGCGACGGCGGCCGCGGACCGATCCGACGCGTTCCGGACGCCGACGATCAACGTCGGCGTTAGTCCCCACCACCGCCAGTTCCCGGGGACGATGTGGGTCGACCCACCGGAGTTCCGCGACTACGTCGAGTCGTTCGCCCGGAACCTCGCGTACCACGGGATCGACCGCGTGGTGTTCGTGAACGCCCACGGCGGCAACGTCCAGCACCTCCGAGAGGTCGGCCGCCGGCTCCACGAGGACGAGGTCGGCTACGCTGTCGAGTGGATGTGGGACGAGTCGATCCCGGAGCTGGTCGACGACCTCTTCGAGCGCAACGGTCCCCACGCGGGCCCCAAGGAGACGGCGATGGTCACCCACCTCGCGCCCGACCTCGTCCGCGAGGACCGGCTCGAGGACGCGCGCGACGGCGGGCTCGTCGACCTCGAAAACGCCGAGACGACCGTCCACGGCGCGCGAACCTTCTACGACGCGGTCGACAACTCCGCGAACGGCGCGTTCGGCGACCCGACCGACGTGACGCCGGAGAAGGCCGAGCGCCTGTTCGAGGCGGCCGCCGACCAGCTCGTCCAGCTGGCCGAGTGGATCGGCGAGCGCGACGAGAGCGAGCTGTTCCCCGAGCCGCGCGTGGAGCGGTCGGACTGACGCGGGCTACTGGTCGGCCGCGTCTCGGGCGAACGCCTCGCCGAGTATCTCTCGGAGCGCCGCGTCGGCGTCCGCACGCCGCCCGTCGAGCACCGCAAACCGCTCGTCGCGGCGGCGTTCGAGCCAGCGCAGCAGTCTGGCCGCCCAGTCGAGCTTCAGCGCCTTCATCGGGTCGACCGCGGGGTCGTTGAACTCCCACCCCGGAAAGACCAGTTCGCCGGCCCCGAGGTGGTCGGCGAGGAACGCCGCGCGGTCGCCGTCGGTGAACCCGCCGGGGTTGCGGAGCGGCCCGACGGGCGCCGCCTGCGTCGTCGCCAGCGTCCACTCGTCGGCGAAGCGCGGGAGCCACTCGCGGACCGCCGGGAGGTTGTCGCCGTGGGCGTGCGCGGCGACTGGGACGCCATCGCGCGTCAGTTCCGCGGCCGTCTCCGGGTTCTTGTCGAGGTCTGTCACCATACAGTCGACCGCGACGCCGCGGTCAGCGAGCGCGTCCGCCGCGGTCGAGGCCGCGACGACGACATCGGCGTCGCGGGCGAGTTCGACCTCGTCGGCGAGACAGGGGGCCGCGCCCGCGACGGCGACCGTCTCGTCCGCCCAGTCACCGAGGCGGCCGAGCGGGAACGGAGTCGCGAGGTCGGCGGCAGTATCGCGGACGCGCTCGTCGTCGGCCCGGTCGAACCCGAAGTCGGCGAGGATCGCCTCGTAGACGGGCTCGAAGGTCGCGAAGTTCACGTGCGGGCCCCCCTCGGGACGCGCGACTGGGCGCCCGTCGATCGGCGCCGCCGCTCAGCGGGCGAGATATGGTATGGGCCGGAGTGGCACAGAGTACCCCTACCCGCGTGCCCCTCCGGCGTCCGGTCGATCGGTTGTCTACACGAGGGCATAAACTTTCTCTTAATTCACGTGTCGGTCGATACCGTCGATCGCGGCGTCAAGCGCCCGTGAAGCGCCGGATACCGCCTCTCTAACCGAGTCGAGCGCCGCGGGCGTCGCGATCAGGAGCCCGCGGCGGCCGTCAGCGGGGTCGTCGCCGCCTGACGACGCCCCGCCGGTGCCGCCGTCGGTCGCGGACGGGGTCGCCGCGGCCGCCCGGTTCGGATCGCCCAGCGCGAACGTCGCGCCGGTCGCGTCGTCGCCGACGGTCGCGGCGCGGAGGGCACCGACGGCGGGGTCGTCGAGCCCGGTGAGTTTGTAGGTACGAACGACGGCGGTGTCGGCGGCGCCGCGGTCGCCCTGAGCGGCCTCCGGCGCGCCGATCCGGTCGAAGTGACGCTCGGCCTCGCGGACCGTCGTCACGTCGAGCTCCTCGACTCCGACCGCGTCGGAGTCGCCGCGAGAGTCGTGTCGGTCGCGGGCGAACTCGGCGCCGACGAGCGCCGCGTCGCGCGTCTCGGCCACGTCGTGGGTGCGGATCACGTGCGCGCCGCGCTCGACCGCCATCGACGTGGCGGCGAGCGAGACCGGCAGCGCCTCCTCGGTGCTGCGGCCCGCGATGGTCTTGAGGAAGCTCTTGCGGTTGATCGAGACGAGCAGCGGGCGGCCGTACCCCCGGAACTCCCGGAGCCGGTGGAACGTCTCCCGGTCGTCTTCGTGGGTCTTGGCCTCGGACCAGCCGCCGAACGCGGGGTCGAGGATCGTCTTGTCGGTGAGGCCGTTCATCGAGAGCGCCTCGTAGATGTCGTCGACGTCCTCGACCGCGCCCGGGCGTTCGAGGTCCGGCGGCGAGGCCATCTTCGACACCGCCACGTCGTGTTCGCGACAGACGCGGGGCATCTCGGCGTCGGCGAACCCGCAGATGTCGTTGACCATGTCGAACCCGCGCGAGAGCGCCTCGTCCGCGACCTCGTGATAGCGCGTCTCGATCGACCAGACGGCGTCGCCGGAGGTCGATTCGAGGGTCTCGACCGCGGTGTCGAGGCGGTCGAGTTCCTGTTCGGCCGAGAGCACGTCGAGGTCCTTGTTCGCCGACTCAAGCCCCACGTCCACGATGTCGGCGCCCTCGCCGATCAGTTCCTCGTCGACGTACGCGGCGGCCTCGCCGGGGTCGTCGTACACGCTGGGGTCGTACGGCGACTCCTCTGAGACGTTGAGCACGCCCATGATCCGGGGCGGATGGTCGTCGCCGATCCCGAGCCCCGCGGCGTCCACGTTTCGCATACGATCACCACGGGCGCGAGCGACATAAACGGGGCGAGTACCCGAGGCGCTCGCCGGAGAACTGCCCTCGCAATCGCTTATAAATGGTCGGCGGGCGGTGGTGCGTGCGACCGAGCGGCCGGAGCGAAGCGGAGGCCGCGAGGGGCACGCGCGAGGGAGTCGCGAACGCCCGAAGGGCGTGAGCGACGAGGCCGGGGAGGCGTGAGGTGCGGTCGCGGTCGGGTGGGACTCGAAGGGGCAGTCGCGAGGGGGCGCAGGCGACGCAAGCACCGCAGGGAGCGAACGGAGTGAGCGACCGAGGAGCACAGCGAGCGTGCGCCCCCTCGCGACTGGGGGTTTGGAGGTGTTCGTCGCAGGGCCACGATCGGCTGGTTATAACTGATCGCACACGCCTCCGAACCTCATTTATAGATTAAACCGCACCGAGTCGCCGACCGCGACCTCGTGGCGGTCGGTCCACTCGTAGGGGACCTCCAGCACGTACTGCCCGGAGCCGGAATACCGTTGATCTTCACCGTCCTCGTTCGGTCCCGGTTCGGGCGCGTTGTGGATCGAGGTGATCTCTCGGTCGCCGTCGACGTAGACGATGTCGATGCCGAAGTCCATTTCGCGCATCACGTACGTCAGGGGGCCGGGCGAGTCGTGTACAAATAACATCCCGCCCCCGTCGGGCAGCGACTCGGCGCCGCTGAGGCCGAGGATTCGCTTGTCACGGGTGTCCGCGATTGCCGCCGTCACCGGCCCCCGAGCTCCCCCGTCCGGACCTTCGACGGTCACGGTCGTCGTCTCGTAGTCGGCGTACGTTCCGGTCGGCCAGTCTGCGTCGTCGGCTCCGCCGTTCGCGCCGTCCGGCCCGCCACCCGCGTCGCCGTCGGTCGAATCGCCGCCGTCGCTCGTCGCGTCGTCGCCCCCGAGACAGCCCGCCGCGGCGCCCGTCGTCGCGGCTGCGGCCAGCCCGAGGAGTCGCCGCCGTCTCATGTCTGCGCCGAGGGGGGCCGGAGTGATAAACGGCGGCGTCGGCGTCGCGCCGTCACGGGTCCGGGGAGGGCCATGTCACTCGGTGCGTCCACGACCCGTATGAACTCTCCGTCCACTCCCCGTCGCGGTCTGGCTCTCGCTCGCGGCCGCCGCTTCGACCTCGCCGCGGCGTAGCGACCCCTCGTGCCGGGAAGGACGCGCTTTTATCGCCGCCGGAGCGTAGCGTGAGACATGGCGAAAGTGAGCATCGGCCTCCGCGGGTGGCGCTTCGAGGAGGACGAGATATTCACCGACGACGAGGAGCTGAAGCCCCTCGACGAGATCCCCGAAGATCCGCGAGAGCGACTCGTGCGGCTCGTCACCCTCGTCGAAGAGCCCTGCGACGTCTGTTACCTCGAGCACGGCGACGAGGAGATCAACCGCTGTAGGCAGGCGGAGATCGTGTACGGCGAACCGGAGGGCGAGGTGCTGCTCTGCGCCGAGCACGAACCCGACCTGCTCTACTGGTTCCGCGAGGCGGGCGGCAGCGAGTACAAGGGGTCCGTCGAGTTCGCCGACCGGTTCCACGAGTGGGTCGCCGCCGGCAATGAGGCGCCGGAGGGGTACGGCTCGGTCGAGCACGTCGACGAGGACCCCGACGGCCTCCCGGACCTGCCCGATCAGCAGGAGGTCCAGGAGCGGCTCGAAGAGGACTTCCAGGGCGAGCGGATCGACATCGTCGAACTCGCCGGCAAGGAGCGCTCGGACGAGGAGCTGACGGAAGAGGAGCTCGCCGAGTCCGACCTCGACCTCTCGACCGACTACCCGTCGGACCGATGAGCGACGAGGAGTCGGACGTCGACGCGGTCGAAACGCCCGCGAGCGGTCGACGGAAGCCCGTGGTCGTCGTCGTCGAGCCCGAGACGCCGGGCAACGTCGGCACCATCGCGAGGGCGATGAAGAACTTCGGGCTCACGGACCTCAAGCTCGTGAACCCGCCGGAGATCGCGGAGGACGGCGAGGCGTACGGCTTCGCCGGACACGCCCGCGAGGACGTGCTTCCGAACGCCGACGAGGTCACATTCGACGAGGTCGTCGCGAACTACCACACGGTCGGCACGACCGCGATCACCGGCGAGGACGACCGTAGCCACGAGCGGTTCCCGTTCAAGACCCCGGTCGAGCTGCGCGAGTCGCTGAAGACGGTCGACGCGCCCACCGCGATCGTCTTCGGCCGCGAGGGGCGGGGGCTCAACAACGAGGAGCTCTCGCGGCTCGACGAGGTGTGCTCGATCCCGGCCGACGACGACTACCCCGTCTTGAACCTCGGGCAGGCCGCGACGGTCCTCTTGTACGAGCTTCGCGATCTCACGGTCGAGGAGACGCAGCTGCCCGACACGGAGGTGACCCGTGCTCCGGAGGCCGACCTCGAGCGCTTCCACGAGTTCTTCGACGAGTTCCTCGCGGCGACGGGGCAGCGCGACCACGTCCGCGAGAAGAACGCGCTGCTGATGCGCCGGCTACTCGGGCGCGCGCACCCGACCGAGCGCGAGATCCACTCGCTGCTCGGCGCCTTCCGGAAGGCGAACGCGAAGCTGGATCACGCCGACCACCTCGCGGCGAAGTACGACGAGCCGCCGTACCCGCGGGAGGAGTAGCCGTGGGCGGGGGCGTCTTCGACGAGGACCTATTAGCCGGGGTGCGTGACGTCTCGCCGCTCATGCTCGGCGTCGCGCCGTTCGCCCTCGTCGCAGGGATCGCGGCGGTCGACGCCGGGCTCGGTCTCGCCGAGGCGGTCGGGATGTCCGTGATCGTGTTCGCCGGCGCCTCCCAGCTCGCGGCGCTCGAACTGCTCGGCGAGAACGCGCCCCTCGCCGTCGTCGTCGGGACGGCGGCCGTGATCAACCTCCGGATGCTGATGTACTCCGCCTCCATCGCGCCGCACTTCGCCGACTACGGTCGCCGGCTCCGCGCGGGGCTCGCCTACCTCCTCACCGACCAGGCGTACGCCCTCTCGGTCGCTGAGTTCGATGAGAACCCGGACCGGAGCCGGTGGCGCTACTACCTCGGCGCGGCCGCGTCGCTGTGGATCGTCTGGCAGATCGGGACGGTCGTCGGTGTCGTCCTCGGCGCGGGCGTCCCCGACGCGTGGGGGCTCACCTTCGCGGTGCCGCTCGTCTTCCTCGCGCTCCTCGTCCCCGCGATGAAGGACCGACCGACCACCGTCGCGGGCGTCGCGGGCGGCGCGGTCGCGGTCGTCGCGGCCGGGCTCCCGCTCAACCTCGGCCTGCTCGTCGGCGCGCTGTGCGGGGTCGCGGCCGGCCTCGTGACGGAGGTGAGGGTGTCGTGAGCAGTGGTCTCGGCGCCCTCGCCGCCTCCCCGCGCGCTTGGGTCGCAATCGCGGTCATCGGCGTCATCACCTACGGGATCCGGCTCTCCTTCATCCACCTGTTCGGGCGGATCGACGGCGTCCCGACGCGCCTCCAGCGGCCGCTCCGGTACGTCCCGCCGGCCGTCCTCGCGGCGCTCGTCCTCCCCGATTTGGTGACGCTCGGGCCGTCCGTCACCGCGACCTTCCTCGACGAGCGGCTGATCGCGGGCGCCGTCGCCGGCGCGGTCGCGTGGCGGACCGAAAACGTGTTCGCGACCATCGCGACCGGGATGGGAACGCTGTGGGTCTTCCGGTTCGTCGTGTTCGCGTGAGCGGGCAGTGATAGAGACGAGCGAGGCCGCCGTCAGCGATCGCGCTCGGTCGCGCGCTCCGACCGGCGCTCGCTCCCGTCCGGGCTCTCACGGTCGACGGGGCGGCCGGACCGGGCGTCGCGGTCGACCTCGCGCTCGCGGGCGGCGGCGATCCGCTGGGCGGCGTCGGCGAGCGAGTCGAGCGCGGCGAACAGCCGGTACGAGAGGTACGGTCCCACGGTGAGGACGAGGACGGTCCAGACGCCGAGCAGTATCTGTCCGAGGATCAGCAGCGAGTAGACGAACACGAACAGGCTCACGGCGGCGAGCGTGATGCCGACGCGCGTGCGGAGGGCCTCGGAGGGCGAGAGCGGGTCGTGTGCCATACGCGGAGCTTCCGGCGGAGCTCACTTAAAAATAAACACGAAGCGGCGAGAGGCGTCGACGCGCGAGCGCTCTCGCCCTCGCTCGGGACGCGTTCCCGCTCAGTCGTCGGCGGGGGCCGCGGAGTCGCCGGCGGAGACGCCGGTGCCGGGGCCGACGTCGATGCCGAGGTCGGCGAGCTTCTCGTCCGGGACGACGCCGTCGACCCAGCCGCGGCTCTCGTAGTACTCGGCCTTCAGCTGGTCGAGTTCGACGAGTTCGCCCTCGCTGGCGCCCGTGCCGGGGATGGCGTCCGGGTGGCCCTCGATGAACCGGTTCGGCAGCGTGTCGTCTGCGCCTTCGAAGCCGGCGAGGTTGTTGTAGTAGCGCTCGAGGTTGTAGATGCGCTCGCCGGCCTCGAACAGCTCGTCCTCCGAGAGGTCTTGGCCGGTCACACCGTTGTACTGGAGCACGTACTCCTCGATCCCCTCAGCGAACGCGCTGAACTTACAGATATCGAACGAGTCCGACACCGCGTGGAGGTCCTGGAAGGTGGCGGTGAGCTCGCCTTTCCCCTCCCACTCGTACGGATCGACCTTCTCCGGGATCCCGAGGATCTCGGCGGCCGGCGTGTAGCCGCGCAGGTGGCACGCGCCGCGGTTCGAGGTGGCGTACGCGATCGCCATCCCCTTCATACAGCGCGGGTCGTAGGCGGCCATCGTCTGGCCCTTCACGGAGAGCTTGTTGCCGTGCGCGTCCTTCGCGTCGGCGACGCGCTCGGGACCCTCCGCGAGGAGGTCGCCGAGGTCGGACGAGCGGTGACCGATCTCCTCGATGAGGTCGATCATCGTCTCCGAGTCGCCCCAGTCGAGGTGGCCGACGCCGTCGAGTTTGCCCTCCTCGCTCATCTCCATCGCCATCGCCATCATGTTGCCGGCCTCGATGGTGTCGAGACCGAGGTCGTTACACTGCTCCAACATGCGGGCGATCTCGTCGCGGTCGGAGTGGCCCGAGTTCGGGCCGAGCGCCCACGCGGACTCGTACTCGTACGACTCCGTGCGGACGTTCATCTCCTGGCCCTTGTGGGTGACGTTGACGTCGACTTCCTTCTTACACGCCACGGGACAGGAGTGGCACGTCGGTTCGTCGACGAGGATGTTCTCGCGGACGTTCTCGCCGGAGACCTGCTCCGCCTCGATGTCCGCGCCCTCCGCGTCGTGGTACGCCTCGGTCGAGGTGTACTTCGCGTTCTTCGTCGGGAGGCCGTCCATCTCCTCGGTCGCGTTCATCAGGACGTTCGTCCCGTACATCGAGAGGCCGCCCTCGTTGGGCGCGGTCACGTCGGACTCGCGGATGACCTCCATCGCCTGCTGGTACCCCTCTTGGAACGTCTCGGGGTCGGCGGGCTTCGGCATGTTGGTGCCCGACTTCACGACGACCGCCTTCACGTTCTTCGCGCCCATCACGGCGCCGGTGCCGCCGCGGCCCGAGGCGCGGTCGTCCTCGTTGATGACGCAGCCGTAGCGGACCTGATTCTCGCCGCCCTGCCCGATCGCCATCACGGAGACGTCGCGGCCGACCTTCCCGTCGACCTCCTCGCCGATCTGGTCGATCGTGTCGTGGACGCCCTGTCCCCAGAGGTGGGAGGCGTCGCGCACCTCCACGTCGCCGTCCTCGACGAACAGGTAGACCGGCTCGTCGCTCTCTCCGTCGAGGAGGACGCCGTCGAGTCCGGCCCACTTGAGCCGGGCGCCGGACCAGCCGCCGTGGTGCGAGTCGGTGACGGTCCCCGTCAGCGGGGACTTCGTCACCAAGGCGATCCGGCCGCTCATCACGGTCTGGGTACCCGTGAGCGGTCCGGTCATGAACGCCAGTCGGTTCTCCGGTCCCAGGGGGTCCACGTCGGGCCCCTTATCGAAGACGTATTTGACGCCGAGTCCGCGCGCGCCGATGTACTTCTCCGCGTCCTCGTCGTCGATCCCGTGGTAGTTGACCTCCCCGCCGCTGAGGTCGACCTGTGCCACACGGTCGCGGTAGCCGCCCATTTCAGTCATGTAATGCTCTATCATTATAGAAGGACCACAGCGTGTTAGTTGTTGACCTCCGTACGAAACCGTAAAGCGTTACAAAAGTGAACGCCTCGGAGGTGCGACGTTTATCAGTAGCCCGAGCGTTCACCGCGCGAATATCCGGAGACTGCGGCGCGGTGTGAGAGATTCACAGCGTCCGGTAGCGGCGTAGTGTAAACGACCGGTTTCGGTCGGTCTTACGGGTCGGGCGCCGAATATCGCGAAGACGCAGTCCATAATTGCCGGCGACTCGAAGCACGACCGTGACCGACCGAGGCGGACGGGGAGAGGCGACCGCTCGGCGTCCGGGGGAGATCAGGCGCCGCTTAGGGTCGATCAGGCGTGAGCGAGCGAGGGCGTTCGGGTTCGCGCTCGCCGTGTTCGTCGCGTCGGTGGTCCCGGTGCCCGGATCGTCCGGCGGGGGCGAGAGCGCGCTCGGCGGCGTCCTCGACGCTCTCCCCGCTGAAATCGGACTCACCGATCCGTTCCACGTAGTCGGGTACGCGGTCCTCGCCGGCCTCCTCGTTCCGACGACGGGGAGACGGCGGGTCGGTCCCTTCCTCGCGGCCGCCGCCGCGGTCGCGTTCGGGTTCGGCATCGAACTCGTCCAGGCGCCGATCCCGTGGCGCTCCTTCGCGTGGGGGGACGCCGCGGTCAACGCGGTCGGCGCGGTCATCGGAGCGGCGATCGCGGTCGCCTGGGGGCGCGGACCGGAGACGGCGGGCGACCGCGACGACGAGCGCTAAACCCGCCTGCGTTCAGCGTCCCGGCGGACCGGCGCTGCCGCGGCCCCGACCGCGGCGGCGCACGGTCGCCGACACGTCCGCGTTCAGCCGAGAGCGTTCGAAGTAGATGTGGTCGTACTCGCTAGACTCGTACTCGGCGTAGATGTCGAGCGCGACCTCGTCGCCGTCGTCCGCGTCCTCTATCGTGTCCGCCAAGTTGCCGTCGTCGACCCGGACGACGAGAGTCTCGTCCTCCTCGTCGAAGACGACCTTCTCCGCGTCGACGTGGTCACCTTCCGGCGTCCACACGGCGACGGTGTCCTTGGCGACCGACTGGACGTCGTCGGGCGCGTCGAACTGAGAGACCACCTTGCCGTTCCCGTCGACGGTGACGGCGGCGTCGGGCAGGTCGCGGTCGACGCGCTGCATCCGCCCCTCGACGGTCGGAGCGATGGTATCTTTCTCCTCTAAGTAGTTCACGACCGTCGTCGCCTGGAGTTCGCCGGTGTCCTCGACGGGCTTGTCGTCGAGCGGGTAGCCGCTCCCGCCGTTTGCGATGAAGCTGTTGACGGCCACTTCGTACGTCTCCTCGGGGTCGAGCGGCTCGCCGTCGACGTACACGTCGCGGATCGGTTCGTCGGCGTCGTCGTGGGGGACCCACTCGAAGCGCAGGCCGCTGGTCTGCTGAGAGATCTCCTCGCCGAAGTTCTGCCCGGTGTCGCTCTCCAGCGTGACGACCTGGCTCTCCAAAGTCTCGACGAGCTCCTCGCCAGTGAGCTCAAGCGAGACGACGGTGTTCGGGAACGGAAGCGTGTTGAAGATGTCTCCGCCGGTGATCTCGCCGGGCCCGTACACCGAGTCGGAGCGGATGCCGCCGGCGTTCGTGATCGCGACGTCGGCGTCGACGCGCTCGCGCATCGCGTCGGTGACCACGTTTCCGTAGTTCGTCTCGCGGTGGTAGTTCGAGCCGAACGTGGCGTCGAGCGGCGTCTCCGTCTCCACGATCACCGAGTCCAGGCTCACCTCTCCGCGGTACTCGTTGATGATGTCGGACGCGGTCGGGTCCTTCTCGATGTCGTCGGTGACCTCGATCAGCTCCCCGTCGAACGCGGTGACCTCGCCGCCGTCGATCGTCAGTTCGATCTCGCTGAGGTAACGGGCGCGGGCCCGGGCCTCGGAGACGATCGATCCGTCGACCTCCTCGGGCGGATAGAACTGCTCGTCGTCGCCGACGACGATCGCGTCGATGTCGTCGTCCGCGTCGGCCTCGGCGAGCGCCTCCGCGTCGCCGATGCCCGTGTGCGCGAGGGCGACGACGGCGTCGACGCCCTCGTCCTCCTTGAGCCGCTTCGCTTCGGCGGGGCCGGTTTCGGTGTACTCTTCGAGGGTCAATCCTTCTTCGTTGAATTTGATGTTCGTCTTTCCGAACGTCGCGCCCTCGTCGACGAGTCCGATCAGACCGACCTTGACACCGCCTCGCTCGACGATTCGGACGGACTCCGTTCCGTCGAACGCTTCGCCGGTCTCGCTGTCGACGAGGTTCGTCGCGAGCCACGGGAACTCGGAGTCGGCCGTCACGTCCGAGATAGGGTCGAGCCCGTAGTCGAACTCGTGGTTCCCGATCACGTCGGCGTCCGGCTCGACCTCGTTGAGCACGTCCACCGGCGCGCGCCACTGCGAGACGGGGCTCAGCGCGTGCGGCCCCACCTCGTCGCCGCCGCCGACCACGACGACGGGCCCGTCGGCCGCCGCCCGGCGCTGTTCGATGAGCGTCACCAGCCGCGGGAACTTCTTGTCCTCCGCCGCAGCCGTCTGAATGTCGTTGTACGACAGGACTGTGAGCGTCGTCGCGCCGTCGCCGTCGGCGGCCGTCGCCGACCCCGAGACGAGCGACCCGCCGAGTACGATTCCACCCGCTCGCAACACGTCACGCCGTCCGTAGTCACGGTCCCGTGACATCAAATTATTTCACTTAGTGATGTGTATAAAATCTTTCTATGAAATAGTATATATTTATCAATTCGCGATGTTTGAGAATCTTTCACAAACAACCCTTCTGAGACGGGTCGGCGAGGGACTCGACCGCGGTGGGCGCGCGGAAGAGTGTCCCCGCGGGCCAGACGCGATCACACCCGCAGCGACGCGCCGGCCGTTCCCGCGATGACGACACCGCTTTACGCGCTCGCCCGCTTCCACCGACAATGAGCCAGCCGAGCCCCGACGCGTACGAGCAGGGGCGCGGGATGGACGCGCACAACGCCGTGATGCGCGACATCCGCGCCGAGCGCTCGGAGACGTACGACCCGACGGAGCCCACCCGCGTCTGGATCGACGAGGACAACACGCCCGACGGCGTCGTGAACTCCCTCACGATCATCCTGAACACCGGCGGCTGTCGGTGGGCGCGCGCCGGGGGCTGTACGATGTGCGGGTACGTCGCGGAGTCGGTCGAGGGCGGCAGCGTCGCGCACGAGGACCTCATGACCCAGATCGACGCGTGCCTCGATCACGAGGCCGAGGAGGCCGACGAGCCGGCCGAGCTGATCAAGATCTACACCTCCGGCTCCTTCCTCGACGAGCGCGAGGTCCCCGCGGAGACGCGGCGGGCGATCGCCGAGACGTTCGCGGACCGCGACCGGATCGTCGTCGAATCGCTGCCGGACTTCGTCGACCGCGAGAAGATCGCCGACTTCGCGGACCACGAGATCGCCACCGACGTGGCGGTCGGGCTGGAGACGGCGACCGACCGCGTCCGTCACGACTGCGTGAACAAGTACTTCGACTTCGCCGACTTCGAGGACGCCTGCGCCGAGGCGGCCGCGGCCGACGGCGAGTTCGCCGCCGACGTGGGGATCAAAGCGTACCTCCTGATGAAGCCGCCCTTCCTCGCGGAGCCCGAGGCCGCCGCCGACATGATCGATTCGATCCGGCGCTGCGCGGCCGTCGACGGCTGTCACACGGTCTCGATGAACCCGACGAACGTCCAGCGGTACACGATGGTCGACGAGCTGTTCTTCGAGGGAGGCTACCGGCCGCCGTGGCTCTGGTCGGTCGCGCACGTACTGGAGGAGACCGCCGACGTCGACGCCATCGTCGTCTCCGATCCCGTGGGGCACGGCTCCGACCGCGGCGCGCACAACTGCGGCGAGTGCGACGACCGCGTCCAGACCGCGATCAAGGACTTCGACAGGCGGCAGGACCCGAGCGTGTTCGAGCAGGTGTCCTGCGAGTGCGAGGCCACCTGGGAGTACGTGATGGACGAGGAGACGAGCTACAACATGCCGCTGGCGCGGTAAGCGTGGTCGGCGCGTCGACCCAGAGCGGGCAGGGGAGCGCCCTCGCGCGAGCACAGCCCCCGCCAAACCCCCGGACGCGACCCGCCGATCCCGCGCCGGTCTCCGCGGAACGATTGTGAACGATGCCGATCAACATTTTCCTCATTTAGTAAACGTACGGCCTAGAATATTCGGAAGCGAGTCACAAATCGGCGTGGTAAAGTCGATCATACTGAACGATCAGGTCGAACAAGGCCCTTATACCTCGGACCCGTACAGTAGAACATGAACGCAGACGCCAGCGGTTCCCCGCCCTCCCGCGGGAAGTCGGTCCTCTTCTGTCCGGAGTGTCGCTTCGAAAGCCCCCTGTCGGACGGGTGGCTCGTCGTCAGTGACGGCGACGAGCGAACGCTCGTCTGTCCGAAGTGCGGCCACGTCGCCGACCACCGGTCGGCGCGATCAGCACCGACGCCGCAGCACGCCGACTGATTCCCGCGGCGAGGGTCGCAGCCGTCGTTATCCTTCTTCCGGCGCCCGTTCCGCGAGAACCGGTATCTCGGACAGCTTCTCCGCGTCGAGCGCGTCCCAGTCGACGCCGTCGGGTCGCGCGTACGCCGTCTCCGGCTGGAGCGCTCGCTCCGGTGTGACGACGAGGTCGAGCGGCACGTCGTGAGCGTCGGGCTCCTGGAGGTCAACATCGGCTCCGACCGCCGACTCGGGTCCGTCGAGGACGGAAAGCTCGTGAACCGTCGTCGCGACCGTCGTGTCGTCATCCACGGCGTCGAGTTCGCGGAGCACCGCCCACTCCAGGTCGCTGTACCCCTCGCCCTTGCCGACCCGGGCGCCGCCCGTCGTGACGCCAACGGAGCCGACGACGATCAGGCCGACGCGCGCGACGCCATCGGGCGCTGTCGGCGTCCCGTACTCGGAGATGCCGGAGACGGTCGTCGCGTCGTCAATCTCGTCGGGCGAGATCTCGGCCGGATCGAGGCGGAGGAACGGGTTCGGGTCGCGGAGCCGCGGCTGTGCGACGTAGACGGTCTTCCCGGCGCGGAGCGCGGCCCGGCGGACCGGCAGCTGCGGCGCGTCGGGGTTGGCCTTCAGCGTCGCGGCCGACTCCCACGCCTCGGTCTCCGCGAGCCGCGTCGCCGCGGCGTCCGCGCCGGCGAAGTTCGGGATCCGGTCGTGCGGCGGGAACGGGAACCGCGCCTGATCGCCCTCGTCGAACGCGTCCCACACCGCCTCGCGGACAGCCTCTTTGTCCATGGGAGTCGGTCGGCCCTCGCGGACAAGTAGTCGGCGACGCGGTGAACGCCGGGGAGCTATATACCCGATCGCCGTCATCACGGCGTATGATCGAAGACGGACTCTCCTATCCCGTGCGCGGCGACTGGGTCGGGCGGATGGTCGTCGGCGGCGTATTGGGGCTGCTCTCGGTGTTGGTGATCCCGACGTTCCTCGTGTTCGGATATCTCGTGCGGGTGCTGGAGCGCACCGTCGCGGGGGACGACGAGCCGCCGGAGTTCGACGACTGGGGCGACCTGCTGGCGAAGGGCGTCGTCGGGACGCTGATCGCGCTCGCGTACTCGGTCGTCCCGGTCGTCCTCTACGTGGTCCTCGTCACCGTCGTCGCCGGGATCGGGTCGGGCGTCGGCGGCGATCTGGGTGCGCTCATCGGGGTGACCGGCGCGCTGCTCGCGCTGGCGTTTCTCCCGGTGCTGCTGTTCGTCTACTACGCGGTCCCGGCGGCCCTCACGGCGTACGCGGTCCGCGGCAGGGCGGGCGCGGCGTTCGACGTCGACCTGCTCAAACCCACGCTTTTCAGCGCCGACTACCTCCTCGCAGTACTGGCACCGATTCTCGTCGCGATCGGGGTGTTCGTCGTCTCCGTCGTGCTCCTCGTGACCGTCGTCGGGTCGGTGCTCGTCCCGTTCGTCCAGTTCTACGGACAGGTCGCCGTGTTCCGGATGTTCGGCGCGGCGTTCGCGGACCGGACCGACGGGATCGACGCCGGGAGGGAGAGCGTCGGCGACGCCGCGACCGCCTGAGACCGCGCCGCCGCGACGCGCCTTTTAAACCGCTCTACCGACCACGTACGCGTATGTTCGAAGACCGGCCGGACCGCGACGCCGAGGTCGTCCTCGTGGGGCGCTCGAACGTCGGCAAGTCCACGCTGATGCGCGAACTGACGGGCCACGACTTCTCGACCGGCGGCAAACCGGGCGTCACCCGCCAGCCGAACCACTTCGACTGGGCCAGCGAGAGCTTCATGTTCACGGACCTACCCGGCTTCGGCTTCATGTCCGGCGTCGAGGAGGAGCACCGCGAGCAGATCAAGACCGACATCGTCCGCTACCTAGAGGACAACGCGGACTCCATTCTCGCTGGCGTCGTCGTGATGGACGGGAAGGCCGCGGTCGACATCATCGACCGTCACGCCGAGCGGGGGAATATTCCGCACGACGTGGAGATGTTCGGGTTCCTCGAAGACGTGGGAGTCGAGCCGATCATCGCCGTCAACAAGACCGACAAGATCGACGACCTCGACGAGCGGCTCGACGCGATCTGCGACCGGCTCGGCCTCTACCCGCCGTGGCAGCAGTGGTCCGACCGCGTGGCTCCGATCTGCGCGAAGCGCGGCGACATCGAGGCGCTGGAGGAGTGTCTCCGAACGCGCTTCCACGACCACAACCGCGACGACCTGCTGAAATTCGTCTCTTAAGTATCGGTGTGAGACAGTGGGGTCGGTTGCGCAGAGATTTCAGCCGAATTGGTACAATCGGCCAGCTGTGGATCGGCGGAAAACACCTCCAGACCCCAGTCGCTCGGCTGTACCTGACTGACGAACGATCGACGGTGAACAGCTCCAAAGACTCAGTCGCGAGGGTTCGGTGCGCTCGCTGTCGTTCGAGACGCCGGAGGCGTCTCGTGATAACGAGAGAGCTTTGCTCTCTCGAACCACGCTCCTCGTCGCTCGCTTCACTCGCTCCTGCGGTGCTCGCGTCGCGCGCCTTCGCCCTCGCAACTATCCATTTGAGTCCCACCCCGCAACCGCACCTCACGCCTCCCCAGCCTCGTCGGCCTCCCTCCGCTTCGCTCCGGTCGGCCGACTCCCTCGCGCGTGCTGCTCGGCCGCGGAGCGGCCTCGCAGGCACGCGCCGCCGCGAATTTGTTTATAAACTACCGCGTCAGTGCCCGGCTCGAATCCCTCGCTTCAGAACTCGAAGCCGACCGCGTCATCGCTCGGGCGGAGCGGGCTCTTCGGGTACGGCGGCTCGGCGTCGGGGTCGTTGTACGCGCGCGGCGCCACGTCGTTCGGCCCGTCCGAGTAACAGAGCGCGGCGAGCGTCTGGATCGCGGTGCGGCCGCTGGCGAGTTCGAACTGGCCGCCCCCGTACATCCGGATCCCCTCGCGCTCGCAGTATGCGATCGTCTCGAACAGCGATTCGAGGGTGCCGAACCGCGAGGGTTTGATATTACACCACCCCGGCTCGACGGGGAGCGATTCGAGACTCTCGACGCCGTCGACCGGGTAGTCGAACGAGAGGCGGTCAGCCTGCGGCTCGACGAGCGCGCTGGTCGCGGGCGTGAACGCGGGGTCCTCCACGACCGCCGCCGGGAACGCCGCGAACACGTCGCGGTACAGCTCCGGGTCGGGCTCGACGTCGACCTCGGTCCCCTCGTACCACCCCTTGAGGTCGAGGACGCGCACGGCGTCGGTTTTCCGGAGAGTTTCGAACGCCGACTGCGGCCACTCCGCGGTGGGGTCGAGCTTGAACTCCAAGTCGGCGTTGCGCGCGAGCAGTTCCTCGACCCGGTCGGTCGACGGGGGATCACCGAGGCGAGTGGAGACGACAAACCGAACTGAATCGGGGTCGACGCCGAGCCGGTCGCCCAGCGTCTCCTCGCGTTGCCGGAGCGCCAGGTCGAGCGCCGCGCTCTCGACCGCCCAGCGCCGGTAGTTGCGTGCGGTCTCGTTCTCGGGCGGCGTTCCGTGGAAGAGGTCGATCTCGTCGAGTCGGTCGGAGAGCGCGTCGATCGTCCACTCGCCCTCGATGTCGATCGGGTCGGTCCCGGCGAGCGCGTCGTGGTCGGCGGTCTCGTAGGTCACGTCCTCGCCGCGCCCCACGACGCCGTCGCCGGAGAGCCGGTACTCCGTCGTCGTCCGCTCGAAGCCGCTCGTCGTGTCGGCGACGTACCGCCGGCGGGCGACGGACTCGATCGTCACCGACATGTCGGCGATCCGCTCGTAGTGGCTCATAGCACAGTCGAAGCGGGCCGATCACTTAAATCGGTGAGCGGGAGGTGGCGTCGGACTGGCTACGTCCCGAGGTCGCCCGCGCGGCGTCGGAGCGTCGCGATACGGGTTCCGAGCGTCCAAAACAGCGGGATCACGGTAAGTACGACCGCGCCGGCGGCCGCGACCTGAAGCACGGTCGTCGTGAACCACGGCTCGCCGTCGGCGTACGGCAGCGCGGTGTGTGTCACGTCACCGATCACGGGGACAAAGTAGTCCATCAGCAGGTCGACAGTGTACCACGCGGTCGCGATCGCCACCGCGCGGAGCGGGAAGTCGGTGATGCGGTGGAGGACGAACGCCTGGACGACCATCGCGAGGTGGCTCACGAGCAGGAACGCGTACAGCCCGGGGCCGTTGACCGCGAGGAACTCCGGCCAGAAGACGACGAGGACGTACGGGGTCCACAGCCCGAGCTTGACGTTGCCGAAGAAGGCGAGCGCGGCGAGGGTGTCGCTCGACCGCCCGAGCGCCCACGCGCCGAGCGCGAGCGCGATGAGCAGCGTCGCGCCGGGGCTGTCGGGGATGAAGAGCCACATCTCCGTCGGGAGGGCGCGGAACTGGAACCGGTAGTACCAGAAGCCGAACGCGGTGCCGACGAGGTTGATGACAACGATGACCCACGCGAACCGGAAGGCGACGTCTTCCAGCCGTTTCGGGAGCGGCGCGACCCACCGCGGTAGCGACTCGCGGTCCGGCGGGTCGCGTCCGAGCGCGCCGACGATGTCCATACCGCGGGCTCGGACCGGGCGGGCAAAGCGGTGGCGGTCGCGGTGGACGCGACCGGCGATGCGGGCGACCGCGACGAAAAGGGCTATGCGTGCCCGGCGGGAAGGCGGGGGTATGCGCCCGCGAACGCTGCTCGCGCTGCTGCTCGTCGTCCCCCTCGTGGACGCGCTGTTCCTGATCGTGGTCGCGACGCGGCTCGGGTGGGCCGTCACGGTCGCGCTCGTCGTGTTGACGGCCGTCCTCGGCATGCTCCTGCTGCGCGCCGAGGGACGCGCGACGCTCGCGCGCATCCAACGCAAACTGGCCCGGGGCTCGCCGCCGACCGACGAACTGCTCGACGGCGGGCTGCTCATCGCCGCGGGCGCGTTCCTGCTCACGCCGGGGCTCGTCACCGACGCCGTCGGGTTCCTGCTTGCCCTCCCGCTCTCGCGGGTCCCGATCCGAATGGCCCTGAAGAAGTACGTCGTCGTCCCGTACCTCGAACGCGAGACGGACGGCTTCTTCTCGGGGAACGTCTACGTCGGCGGCTTCCCGGGCGACGGTGAGGGCGGGTTCTCGATGGGCGGCGGCTTCCCCGGTGGTCCCGGGGGCGACCCCGACGGGTTCGACGGCGGCAGCGGCACGGACGCCGACGAGAGCGTCGCAGGGAACGCGGGCTCCGGTGGCGCGTCGACGGACGACGACGTCGTCGACGTGGACTTCACCGTCGAAGAGGAGGAGCGGAAGGGAAGCGACTGACGGCGCCGGGGTCGCGATCCCCCGTGAAACCGCCACACGGCGGGGCGGCCTTCGAAAGGAAACCCTTAAAATCCTACCCGCGCAACGACTGAATGCGCTCACCTGGGCCAATAGCTCAGTCAGGTTGAGCGCTCGGCTGATAACCGGGAGGTCCACGGTTCAAATCCGTGTTGGCCCACCTACAACGTCCACGGTCTTCGGCCGTGGCGTGTTAGGGGCCGGGAACTCCCCAGCCACCTAATTCCGTCCTAACTCTCAATAGTTAGAGCCTTCTGTACCAGTAGAATTCGACCGTTGTGTCCACGGATACCGCGACGTGGTCAGCCCCGTCGTAGCCTAGCCGTAGCGCACGGCGCCACGTTCGTGGACCTCCGACCGCGTCGACGAGCGCGGACCGGTGACGGTATCGATCGAGTTGCGATCGACGACGGTGAAACTGGAAGGCGTCCCGAAGCAAGCGAGGAGAGATATGCGCGGGTCTGCCTCTGACGTGGTGTTCCGATTACACCGATTTGATAGAGGGACTAGAGGCGGAAAAGTTTGCTGAAATATGTTGTCGTCCCTTCGCTGAGAGCCCTCTAACAGAAGCCATTGACAACGACTCACACGGCCCTGACTGTGCGTTCGGGCCGATACGCGAACGGTCCGACGACGAGAGGAGACCGGCCGTGAGCGAGGGCAGCGATATCGGCCCACTCCGAGACCGATCAACGCTCGGTGAGCGCCTCACTCGGCGTCGACGTCGATGTTGAGGACGTCTTCGATGATATCGTCGTCCCGAAAGTCGGTCGCGAGGTCGAAGTCGACGTTCAGCGCGTCGTAGTGAGCGCGGGCGCACTCGATCTTCGTCGCCTCGGACGGCCGGAGGTCGTCTTCGGTGCCGAACTTCGTCTCCCTGATGAGGTACAGTCGGCGGTCTTCCGCGTCCGCGCGGACCGCCGTCTCCTTGTCGAAGAGGACGGCCCAGTCCGGGTTGTACGGCCCTATCGGCGTGGGGAGCTGATACTCGCGCGGGAGCTTGATGAACAGCGCGACGGAGTCGTCCCGGTCGAGGCGGCGCGCGAACCGCCGCTCACCCTCGCTGTCGCAGATAACCTTATCGTAGACGCTCTTGTCCACGCTGACAGTGTTTTCGGCGTAGGTCTCGACCTCGCTGAGGATGTCCGTCGGGTGCGCATCGCCGATCCGCTCGTAGTCGATGTGTTCGACCACGTACTCGGTTTTGACCGCGTCGATCGTCTCGCGGGCCGCGACCCGATACGCGTGGGGGTTCTTCAGTAGCTGGTCGACCGTCTCGGATTCGAGGATGATCTCTGCGACTGTTTGCTTCGTCAGCCCCGTCTCGGCGGCGATATGACTGACGACATCCGGGAGCGGGCCGTCGCGGTCGACGGACTCCACCTGCGAGGCGATGCCCACCGTCTCGATGTCGGCGCCGTCGTCCATCGATAGCTCTCCGCGGGAGACGCGGAGCCGCGGCTCGTCGACCGTGACGCCGGCGAGTTCGGCCGCCGCGCTCTCGACGAGCGCCGGCGAATCGATCGTCGTCGTGTACGTCGTTTTCGGCGCGATCCGCTCCCACAGCCTCGCGAACGCCGGGGACTCGTCGACGACCTCAGTCCGCGGCGTGACGACGGTCCGGTCCCGGTGATCGTTCGTCTGCGCGCGCATGTCGTCGCCGTAGTCCGTCGCCGAACTGTACTCCGCCTGGAGGTCGTCGGCGTAGTCGGCGTAGCTCTCGTTGGCGATCACCGTGAGGCGATTGCGCCGGTCGCCCGGCGGCAGGCGCGTCCCGTCCTGATAGACGGGGAGTCGAACGCCGCGTCCGATCTCCTGACGCTTCTTCACCGAACTGACCGTATTGTTGAGCGTACAGATCTGGAAGACGTTGGGGTTGTCCCACCCCTCCTGGAGCGCGCTGTGCGAGAAGATGAACTGCGTCGGCTCGTCGGCGGAGAGCAGCGTTTCCTTATGTCGCATGATGAGCTCGTACGACTCCACGTCGTCCCGGATCGAGCTCTCTCGCACCTTGATGTCGCCGCTCGTCGTCGTGGCGAAGTACGCGCCGGCGACGTCCTCCGGCGACTGATCGGGGAACAGATCGCTGTACCGGTCTTCGGCCTTCAGCTCGGTGAACGCCTCGCAGAAGGCTTCCCAGAGGTGGCCGGTCTCGTCGCCGCTCCTGCCGCGGAAGTTGTCGATCCGATCGATGAAAAAGAGGCTCAAGACTTTGATCCCGTCTCGGCGGTAGTCGAGCGCCTTCTCGAAGTGCTCGCGGACCGTCTCCCGGATCTGCCGGTGCTGGATCGTCTCGATGTCGGTGTCCGTGGACTCCCCGCTGTGGAGCCGCGTCCCGTCGCTGAGCTCGATGACTTCGTGGCGGGCGTCGATCGACGCCACCTCGACACCCTCGTACGGCGGTAAGCCGTTGCTCGCCGCGTAGAGGCTGTCCCCGGCGCGGACCGTCTTCTTTCCAAGTTGGGCCCCGGTCGACCGGTCCTTGTACAGCTCTATCCGTGCCTTCGGACCGGCGTCGAACGACAGCGGTCGAACGTATCGCTTGTCGAAGTCCTCGTCTTGGACGACGGAGAGCACTTCGATGGTTTTCACCAACCCCTTCTCGTGCGCGTCGACGGGCGAGAGCTCGTACACCTTGTTTCTGATCCGTCGGTGCGTCGCCGAGTACCGAAGCGTACAGAGGGGGTCCAACGCCGAGATGGCCGCTTTGCTCTTCTCGCCCTCCATGTTCTGCGGCTCGTCCAAGACGGCGATCGGATTGGTCGCCGCGATGCGGTCGACCGGGCGGTCGCCGTTGAGCTTGTCGTGAGGCCGGAACATGACGTTCTCGTCGCTCCGGTTGATGCTCTGGAGCGTCATGACCATGACCTCGATCTGGCTGCTGCTGCCGAACCGGATCACATCGCTCAGCGTTGACGAGTCGTACTCGGTCCAGTTGAACGGCGGCCGCGAATACAGCGAGTCGAAGTGGGCTCGCGTCTGCTGTATCGTTTTCACGACGCCCTCGCGGATCGCCACGCTCGGGACGACGATGAGGAACTTTCGCCAGCCGTACCGCCGGTAGAGCTCGTGGATCGTCCGGAGGTAGACGTACGTCTTCCCCGTCCCGGTCTCCATGTCGACGCTGAAGCTCAACAGGTCGGTCGTCTCGCCGTCGGCCGCCCGATAGAGGTCGTCGCTCTGTGCGAGGTCGTGACGCCGCTGGACCTTTCGCGTGTTGGCCGTGAGCTGCTCCTCGGAGAGTGCTAACTCGTTCGGAACGGTCGTCCCGTGCGTCCCGAACGCGGGCTGCTCGCCGACGTTCGGCTGGCCGTCGAAGACGTCGGTGACCGCTTCGACGGCCTCCTGCTGATACTCGAGGTCGGGATCGAATTCGAATTCCATGGTCAGATCGTTCGGAGCGAGAGGTCGCGGTTGAGGCGTTCCTTGTCCGTATCGGAGAGGCTCCCGTCCAAGCAGACGTACTGCGTGTCCGCCGGGAGATCGAACTCGGTGAGCGTCTCGTACGTCACCGATTCCGCGAAGGTGACCAGCGCGTCGCGGTCGTCTTCGGACAGGTGATAGGTGTGGTCCGCGAGGGCCTCGCGGGCGGCGTCCAGCGAGAACCCGAGCAGGAGCTGTACCTCGACCAGCGCGGCGTCCGGATCGGTCAGATCGACGGCCGAGCCGGCGTCGGCCGCGTATCGTTCGAGCGCGGCGCGGGCTTCCGACTCCGTGTCGGGCCGTCCCCACCGCTCGAAGCGCGACTCCCCGAGCGTGTACTTGTCGAAGCCGAGCCCCGGAGCGGCGCCCGGCAGGTCGTGGTCGTCGGCGACCTGCTCGCTCGCCAGCCGCAGGCGCCGCTCGCAGACCTCCGCGTGGGTCGTCTCTTCCCCCCGCGGCTCGTCGAGTTCGTCGTCCAGTTGGACGAGCATGAACCGGACGGGGTCGTCGAACTCCTCGGTCGCGTTGAGCTGCATGACCGCGTGGCCCGTCGTCCCCGATCCCGCGAAGAAGTCCAAGACGATGTCGCCGCCGTCCACGCTGTGGCGGATCAGCTTCCGGATCAGGTCCGTCGACTTGGGGAAGTCGTACGCCTTGTAGCCGAACAGCGATTTCAGCTCGCGCGTCGCCGTGCCGGTCATCCCCGTCTGGAGGACGGTGCGGTCGAAGGCGTCCTCGAACAGCTCGATGTCCTCGTCGGTCGTCGTCGTTTCGATCCACGACGAGAGCGGCTTGTACCGGCTCTCGATCTCGTTTTGGAAGCGTTTGAACTTGGGCACGCCCTCGCCGTCGTCGGGGAAGAGGATCCGACCCTCCTCGATGTACTGCCGCATCGTCTCCTCGCCGAGGCGCCAGACGCTGTTCGGGTCCGGCTGATAGGTGTGGCCGGTCTCGGGGTCCGTGATCTCGTAGAACATCGTCGGCCGCTCGTCTTTCGTCCGCGAGTTCTTCAGATCGCCGGCGACCCACGGGCCGCGGGGATCGTCGTCCGGGTTCGTGTAGTTGTCGAACGACTTCTCGACGCCCCGCATCTCGAACGCGTCGGACCGCTGGTACACCACGACGTACTCGTGGTCGATGGACATCCCGCCCGAGTTCCGTGCGTCGGGGGTCCGGCGCTTCCAGACGAAGGTGCCGACGTAGTTGTCCTCGCCGTAGATCTCGTCCATGAGGTGGCGGAGGTTGTGGTGCTCGTTGTGATCGATGCTCACGAAGATTGCCCCGTCGTTCCGGAGGAGATTCCGCCCGAGGAACAGCCGGGGATACATCATCGACAGCCAGTCGCTGTGATACCGCCCGTTCGTCTCCGGGTTGCTCACCAGCTTGTCGCCGTCCGCCGTCCGCTGGCCGGTCTCTCGCTCGTAGTCGGCGGCCGCGGTCGAGTAGTCGTCCTTGTAGATGAAATCCGACCCGGTGTTGTACGGCGGGTCGAGGTAGATCATCTTTATTCGCTGCTGGTAGGACCGCTGGAGCGTCTTCAGGGTCGCGAGGTTCTCGCCCTCGATGAAGTGGTTGCCCGACTCCCCGTAGTCGACGCTCTCGTCGGGACGCGGGACCAGCGTCTGCTCCGTCGCCGCCTGGGCGCGTGCGGTGGCCTCGCCCTTTCCGGCCCACGAGAGCTCGTACCGCTCCGCCCCCGACGACTCACCGTCGGCGTCGAGCAGCGATTCGAGCTTCGCCGCGTCGAGCTCTCCCTCGGAGAACGCGCTCGGCACAATCTCACGGAGTTTCGCCCGTATGGCGGCCGCGTTGGACGGTTTCTCCAGTCGGTCACGCTCATCGCTCATATACACCCGGAGAGAACCGACACGGGGTTAAACCATCGTACTGGGGACCGAGCCTCGTTGAGAGCCCGGTCGACGACGCCGGTTCGCGTCGCGGGCGGGGCTCACCGAGTCAGGGCGGCGTCGTCGCGAGTTCGAACAGCCGTTTTTCGCCCCGCTCCGCGGGCGACCGGCGCCCGCCGAGGAGCTCGATCAGCTTCGAATACGTGAGACAGCGGAACGGGTTGTCGTCGGTCAACTCGTCGAGGGCGGGCTGCGTGACGGCCTTCTCCCATCGATCGTATCGGTTGTCGGGGACGACGGACACGGCCCGGGGCGTCGCGCCGGTTTCCGCGTACGCGTTCCCCATGCGAACGATTCCGTCCTGCGGGTCCGTCGAGTGCTCCACCTCGAACATCGCGACCGGCGTCTCGCCGTCGAACCAGATCAGGTCGACGTTCCTGAGCCGCTCGCGAACGGTGTCGGAGAAGTCGCCGGGTATCCGCAGCCGCGTCTGCGTATCGCGGAGGACCTCGCTGCGATCGGTCTCCGGGTCCCCGATCCACGCGTCGTAGCCGACGGATTTGCCGAACTCGGCGAGTCGGTTGATGATCCGGTCGTGGTCCAGTTCCAGCTGCTCGCGCTGCGTTTCCGTGTCGACCAGGCCTTCCTCCTCGGCCAAGGTGTTTCCGGCGAGCGTCTGCTGGTACGAGTCGCGTCGCCGCCAGTAGACGACGCCGTCTTTCTCGACCGGCTCAGCAGTCGACTGTAACACGTCCAATATCTCTTGGTTCTCCGGCGTCTGCGCGTCCTTGAGGCTCGTGAAGATCCGCGAAAGGATCTCGTCGAGCGTGGCGGCGGACCCCTCCTTCCCCGCGTAGACGGATTCGATCAGCCACCTGATGCGGCGCTGGAGCGGGATGTACTCGACCTCGTCGGTCGCCGCCCAGTCGGCGGTCGTCCACGCGTCGCCGTCGGCGGTGCGTTCGAGGTAATCGTCGAAGAGGCGGCGATAGTCGAAGTCGCGCACCTGTTCGGAGTGCATCCTGTTGTCCTCGATGAGCCGCAGCGTCACCCCGCGGACCAGCTGATCGTACGTCGCGCGGCCGTCGTGGAGCCGGATGACGCGCTTCGCCTCCTCCAAGATGGACTCCCGGACCGCCTGAATGTCACCGAAGTCCAGTTCGGGCTGTTCCCGGGTCTCCGGTCGCCGGAACGTGCTGTAGATGTCGCCGTTCATCGTCCCCGGCTTCCGGCGGTTGATCCAGTTCGTGTACTCCTGTGCGGGAACCTGATAGACCGCGTCGACGTAGTCGAACCCGGCCTGCTGGATCGCGTGCATCAGGGAGTTCCAGTATTTGAGTTCGCTGCTGTGGAACGTGACCGTCAGATGTCCGCCGCTCTCGAGCACCCGGAACACCTCCTCGAACGCCGCCGCGAGCATCTCCTCGTAGCGCTCCCGCGGCTTCTCTTGGCGCGGATTGACGACGATTTCGTCCTCCCAGTTGACGCTGCTGTCCAGCCAGCTGTTCGCCATGTAGCTGAGCTCGAAGTACTGGACGGCGTCGCCGTACTCAGGATCGGTGAACACGTACTGTACCGACTGGTCGTCGACCGGGGGGTCGCGCGCGTCTCCCTGGATGAACCTCCCTCGGTCTCCCACGGGGTCGCCCCCGTTCAGTTCGTCGTTCGCCTCGCGCATGCCGTCGAGCACGGTCGAGAACCGGTTCCGGAACGCGTGCGCGACGTTGAGTTCGAGGTTCTCCGGGTGGATGACGTAGTTCTTCGCCGCCCAGCCCTTCTTGTTCGGCCGCTGCATCCGGCTCACGTGTTCGAGAATGGCGACGAAAGTGAGCAGGAGGGCGTCGACGACGGTCCGGTCAAATCCCTGTGTTTCCAGCCGGTGTATCTCGTGCCGGAGGATAGACAGCGCGATCAGATTCCGGTCGGTGAACAGCTTGTCGACGCGCTCGGTCCCCGGACGACTCGTATAGAAGTCCTGTCCGTTGGGGTACACCAGCTCGTTGTCGGGGTAGTAATAGGGGGGCGAGAGCTCGCCGATCCGGTCGAGTTTGGCCTCGTCCGCCTCGTCCAGCGGGACCGTTTCACTCGCGTCGCACTCCGGACAGACGTACTTGTGCTCGTTCGGAACGTCCTCCTCGATCCGGATGTACCCGTTTTCGAACAGCCGCTGGTTGATCGCCCGCGTTATCTCCGACTTGCGCGCGTCGCCGAACTCGTCTAAGTCGATGCGCTCCACCAACGCGTCGTGCGAGAGGCGCTCGGCCTCGCTGAGCTGATCGTAGATTTCCGTCGCGAGGGCATCGAGCGTCCCGTCGCCGGATATCGGCTCGCTCGCTTGCCCCGGACTGGGTGAGTACACCCGAGTCGCGGTCGTTTCGAGCGTCCGCGCCCGTTCGTGGCCGCAGTTCCGGCACGTCGTCTCGTAGAGCCACCGGAATGACCGCTGCGCGTCGCCGTCGGCGCCGCCGACCTCGTGGCGCCGGTACCGGAGGTTCTCCATCACGGTGTCGAACCCGTCTTCGAGTTCGTCCAAGTCCACGTGAGCGGCGGTCGTGCGGGCGATGTGGCGGAACAGCGGGTTCAGGTCGTTGTAGATACCGCGACGGTCCGCCCGGAGCGCCTCCAAGGCGGTGACGCCGCTCCCGGAGAACGGGTCCAGCACCGTCTCCCCCTCGTCGGTGAACTGCTCGATGTAGCTCGTGACGAGGTTCTGTGGCTTCCGCCCCCAGAACCGAACCATGTTGTACATCGGTGTGTTCGGCGAGGAGACGGCGTGTTCGGGGGGCTCCGTGATATCGTCCGCAGGCATATCGATCGGTTACCGGGGGGAGGTAGCTGCCGGGGATAAGGGCACCGCCTCACGACCGGCGATATCTCTATAAGATAGCTGACTGTTTAGACGGAACGTCGATGGACATCACGACGGAAACGATAGACTGCGACGGGCATGGCGGCTTCGACTGCGTTCGGTATCGGTTCGACTACGGCGGCGAGGACCGCGCGCTGCTCGACGAGCTACGAGACGACGGGGAGCGTCTCGCTGAGGGCTCCGACGGACGGATGGCCCGGGACAGCTCCCGCGGCAGGTCAGCCGACACGCAGAGCGTCGACGGTATCTCGGGAGTGCTGGCGGAGTGGGTGTGGAAAGACTGGCTCACCCGAACGGCCGAGCGGCGCGACACGGGCGCGGACGTGTTCCAAGACGACGAGTGGGACACCCCACAGGAACAGGTCGACATCACCGTCGACCGCGGCCGCGGCGAGAGCGCCGCCGTGGAGGTCCGGTCGTCGTTCCCCTACACGGGCGCGGAGAAGGCGGTGTGTACCCACTTCGACGTGATTGGCTGGTACAACAACGAGGTGAAGAAACGCGAGATACGGAAGGACTACTACGTCCGCGTGTTGTTCCCGTTCCACAGGAGTAACTTCTGGACGGAGTTCGAGTCGAACTCCTTCGACGTCTACCTGGCCGGGGGTGCGCCCCGAGCGATGCTAGAAGACAGCCCGCACGCCGAAGACAAGCCGTTCACGCCTCACTGGGACGACTCCTCCGACGGTGGCCAACGGGGGACGTACCGGGTGATCAGCCCGATCGCGAACGCGATGGACACGCCGGCGATCACCGACGAGATCGTCGCGTAGGCGGGGCGAACGTCGAACCGAGCGCCACGGCCGCCGGAGCGACGGCGATCTGCACCCCAAGCGATCCGAGTCAGAGGTCGATCGGAGAACCGTTCGCGGCGCTCTCCGACAGCGCGTCGAGGATCCGCATGTTCGCAACGGCCGACGCGCCGTCGGTCACGGGGGTCGCGTCGCCGGCGACGCGGTCGGCGAAGTGCTCGACCTGAAGCCGGTACTGATCGACCGCCGGGAACGTCTCGACCCCGCGACGGCCGTCGATCTCGTACTCCAGTTCCAGCCGCTCGTCGGCCGGGGCGTCGAAGGCGTTCTCGACCGCGACCCACCCGTTCGTCGCGTCCACGCGGTACCGCTCGACGTGGCGGGTGTCGAACCCGGAGGCGACCCGGGCCGACCGGCCGTCGCCGTACGCAAGCACGCCCGCGAGTTCGGTGTCGACGCCCGCGTCGCGGGTGTCCCCCGTGTGGGCGTACGCCCGGTCGGGAGCGCCGAGGACGGTGTGAGCCAGCGAAACGGGGTAGCAGCCGACGTCCATCAGCGACCCGCCGGCGAGCTCCGGGTCGAGCCGAACGTCGTTCGGGCGGTCGGACAGCGGGAACCGGAACGTCGCGGTCACCGTGCGCACGTCGTCGAGTTCCGTCGCGGCGAGCTCGACGGCGCGCTCGGTCCGGGGGTGGTACCGGTACATGAACGCCTCCATCAGGGTGACGCCGCGGCGGTCGCAGTGGTCGGCGACCGCTCGCGCCTCGGCGGCGTCGGCGGCCAGCGGCTTCTCGCAGAGGACGGCGAGCCCGGCGTCCGCGGCGCGTTTCGTCCACTCACCGTGGAGCCCGTTGGGGAGCGGGACGTACACCGCGTCGATGGCGTCGTCGTCGAGCAGTGCCTCGTAGGTGCCGTAACTGCGGGGGATCGAGTGGCGGGCGGCGAACGACGCCGCGCGGTCGGCGTCCCGGGACGCGACCGCGCCGACGGCGTGGTCGCTCGCGGCGATCGCCGGGACGACAGCCTTGTCGGCGATTCCCGCGGTCCCGAGGACGCCGAATTCGAGGCGGGCCGGATCGGTCGAGTGAGCGCTCATGTCCGCCGCGACGCGGCCCCACCTCAAGTGGTTTGGGTCCCGGCCGAACGAGACGCTCGACGTGGGGCGGCGCGCAATGTATCCGTCTGCGAGCCCGAGACACGGGCGATGCGGTCCGACCCGCGAACCGCGCTCCGGCGGCTCTACAGACAGGTGGCACCCATGGAACTCACACGGACACAGGTACGCGAGTACGACCGCCGCGCGGCCGACGCCGGCGAGACCGAGACGGCGACGTTCGGCGTCGGCTGCTTCTGGGGCCCGGACGCGCAGTTCGGCGCGGTGGAGGGCGTCGTCCGCACCCGCGCGGGGTACGCGGGTGGGACCAAACGTGACCCGACGTACCACTCGCTGGGCGACCACACGGAGGTGGTTCAGGTCGATTTCGACCCCGAAACGATATCGTACCGGGATGTGCTGGAACGGGTGTTCGCGGCGCACGACCCGCGGCGGCAGTCCCGGAAGACGCAGTACCAGAACGTCGTCCTCGTCGAGCGCGCGGCCCAGCGGGAGGCCCTCGACGAGTTCCTCTCGGCGCGGGGACTCACCGCCGACGGGATCAACACGCGCGTCGAGCGGCTGTCGCGGTTCTCTCCCGCGGAGGACTACCACCAGAAGTACAGGCTCAGGTCCGCCTCGTCACTAATTGAGCCGTTCGACGCGGCCGGATACGACGGCGCCGAGCTGCGAGAGTCGCCGCTCGCCGCCAAGCTGAACGGGTACGTTGCCGGACACGACGTGAACGTCGCCGAGGAGCTCCCGGCGCCCGAGTGAGTCCGTCGAGGCTCGCCCGCTCGAACTCGATCGGCGACCAGCGTTCGCCATGGAACTCGCGCCGGGCGTACGCGCACTCCTGCTACACGTATCGCTAGACTGCCGGGAAGCGACACTCACTCCCACCGCGGTCGAGACCCCGCAGGGACTCCTCCTGATCGACGTGGGCCTGCCCGACGAGGTCGGCGTCCTCGGAGACGCGCTCGCGGACAAGGGGTTGTCCCTCGACGACGCGCGGGGCGTCCTCGTCACGCATTAGGAGCTCGACCTCGCCGCCTGTCTGGCGGCCGTGGTCGACCGGACCGGCGCCGCCGTGTTCGCCCACGAGGCAGAGGCCCCGTACCTGGAGGGCGACGAGGAGCTCGTCAAGTCGAGCGAGGAGCGGCCGACGGTGATCGAACCGGCGACCGTCGACGTCCGCCTGACCGGGGGCGAGACGTTCGCGACGGCGGCCGGTCCGACGGAGGTCGTCCCGCCCCCCGGCCACAGTCCGGGGCACGTGTCGGCGTACTTCCCCGACGCCGAGCTGCTCGTCAGCGCCGACGCGCTCACCGTCGCCGACGGCGAACTCGCCGGGCTCAGCCCGGAGATGACCCCGGACCTCGACACCGCGCTGGAGAGCGTCGCGGTCCTCGCCGACCGGGACGTGGCGGAGACGGTCTGCTTCCACGGGGGCCACGTCAAGGCCGGGACGGAGCGCCTCGAAGAGATCGCTGGCGGTGAGTAGGGTCGACGCGCTGAGCGCGGATGCGTCGAGCGCGGATGTGCGGTAACGTCGAAGCTCAGAGAGCGAGCGCGCCCCCCGCGATCCGTGTCTTCAAGCCGGACGCGCCGTCACGGTTCGTCGTGGACGCGAACGAACTCTCGCTCCGGTCGTACGACCCGCGGGACGACGCGGCCGTGTGGGCGCTTCACGAGTGGGCGATGCGGGAGACCGGGGTCGACCCGTCCGACATCCCCGGCACCGACGACCTGCGGTCCGTGGCGGCGTCGTACCTCGACGCGGGGGGCGCGTTCGTCGTCGGCGTCGTCGACGCCGTCGACGCCGACCAGTCGCCGGACGATCCGTCGCCGGAGCGGCAGTCGGTGGATTCGGCGGCGTCACGGGCCCCGGACCAACTGGCGACCCACGACGGGACGCTCGCCGCGATGGGCGGCTACGTGCCCAACGAGGCCGGGCACGGCGACGAGCGCGACCGCCCCGGCGCCGCGGAGCTCCACCGGATGCGCGTCGCGCCGCCGTATCAGCGGCGCGGCTACGGACGGGCGCTGCTCGACGAGCTGGAGCGGCGGGCGGCCTCCGGTGGGTTCGAGACGCTCCTCGCGACGACCTCGACGCGCCAGCCCGCGGCGCTCGACTTCTACGCGAGTCGGGGATACGAGCGGACGGACACCTCGACCGCCGGCGCGTACGAACTCGTCCACTTCGAGAAGGAGCTCTGAGCGCCGCGCCGGAAGGGGTCAATCGGGCGGGAGAGTCTCACCCGGAGAGGTGACCTCACCCGGAGAGATCGAAGTGCTCCGCCGCCGTCTGCATGTCCTTGTCGCCGCGCCCGCAGAGGTTGACCAACAGCGTGTCGTGTCGGTCCTCCTCGGCGAGCTTGGCGGTCAGCGCGAGGGCGTGGGCCGGCTCCAGCGCCGGGATGATCCCCTCGGCCTCGCTCAGTTCGCGGAACGCGGCCAGCGCCTCGTCGTCGGAGACCGCGTGGTACTCCGCGCGGCCCATCTCCTGGAGCGCGGCGTGCTCCGGCCCGATGGCGGGGTAGTCGAGCCCGGCGGAGACGGAGTGGTTCTCGGTGTCGTCGCCGATCGTCTTCGTCTTCATCCCCTGGAAGATCCGCGGCTCCTCCTGTTTCGTCTTCGAGAGCGGGGCCGAGTGGTTCGCGTCGTCGGTGCCGCCCGGCTCGGCGCCGTAGAACATCACGTCGTCATTCTTGAACGCGTGCCAGAGGCCGATCGAGTTCGACCCGCCGCCCACGCAGGCGACGCACGCGTCGGGGAGATCGCCGTGGCGCTCTTGGATCTGCTCGCGGGCCTCGGTCCCGATGACGGACTGGAACTCGCGGACCATCCGCGGAAACGGGTCGGGCCCCACGACGCTGCCGACGAGGTAGTGCGTCGAGTCGACGTTCTCGGCGAAGTCCTCTAACGCGGCGTCGACCGCCTCCGCGAGCCCCTCGTTTCCGCGGTCGACCGGCTCCACGTCCGCGCCCATGAGGCGCATCCGGAACACGTTCATCTCCTGTCGCTGCATGTCGTGCCGGCCCATGTACACGGTCGTGTCGAGGTCCAGCAGGGCGCCGACCATCGCCGTCGCGGTGCCGTGCTGCCCCGCCCCGGTCTCCGCGATCAGGCGGTCCTTCCCGGCCCGCTTGGCCAGCAGCGCCTGCCCGAGCGTGTTGTTGAGCTTGTGCGCCCCGCCGTGGAGGAGGTCCTCGTGTTTGAGGTAGATGTCCGCGCCGTACCGCTCGCTGAGCGTCTCCGCGTAGAAGACGGGCGTCGGCCGCCCCGCGAAGTGTTCGAGCAGGTCACGGAACTCCGCCATGAACTCGTCGTCGGCGACGGCCTCCTCGTAGGCCGCCGCCAGCTCCGCCAACGGTTCCTCCAGCGGTTCCGGGACGTGTCGGCCGCCGAACTCGCCGAACTCGCCTGGCGTACCCATGCGTGACTGGTGTGGCCGCGACTCAAAAAAGACGAGGGAACCCCCGGGCGCTGCCGCGGTCGCGGCGCCCGCCCGTGACCAACGATTTGTGTCGCGACCGAGACCGTGGCGTATGGAACGACTGGTCTGTTACGACTGCGGCGAGACGTACCCCGCCGGCGAGGCGGCCCGCTGCGCGTGCGGCGAGCCGCTCTGGTTCGACACGCACGGGACCGGGTTCTCGTGGCCCGAGGCGAGCGGCGGCGGTGGCGTGCGGCTCGGGCGAGACTCCCTCTGGCGGTACGAGCCCGTCCTACCCGCGGCGACCGTTCCGAGCGGCCTCGCCGCGGCCGCCGGGGGCACGCCGCTGTTCCGCGCGCCGTCGATCGAGCCGGCGGACGGGCCGCGGGTCCACCTCAAGGTCGAGGGGACCAACCCGACGGGGAGCTTCAAGGACCGGGGGACGGCCGTCGGGATGGCCCGCATCGACGGCCCGGTCGGGACGGTCTCGCACGGCAACATGGCACTGAGCGTCGCCGCGCACGCGGCGGCGCTGGACCGGGAGGCCGCGATCCTCGTCGCCGAGGACACGCCGGACTCGCGGCTCGCGATGATCGCCCAGCACGACCCGCACCTGTTCCGGGTCCGGGGGGAGTACGGGCGGCTCTACGAGGACACGCTCGACCGCGACCTCGGGGTCGCCTTCCTCAACTCCGACGCCCCCCTCCGGGTCGCCGGCCAGAAGACGGTGGCGTACGAGATCTGCGAGGCGTTCGCTCCCGACGCGCCCGACGCGATCGTCCTGCCGGTCAGCAGCGGCGGACAGGCGAGCGGCGTCTGGAAGGCGCTCCGAGAGCTGGACGCGGCGGGAGTGCTCCCGTCGATCCCGCGGATCTACCTCGCGCAGGCCGCCCGCTGTGACCCGATCGCGCGGGCGTTCCGGCGGGGAGACTCCCGCGTCGAACCCGTCGCGGGCGAGCCGACGGCGGCCGTCTCGATCAACAACGCCGACCCGCCGAGCGGGAACCGCGCGCTGGCCGCCGTCCGGGCGACAGACGGCGGCGTCGTCTCCGTCTCGGAGGAGTCGATGCTGGCCGAGACGGACCGGCTCGCGGCCGACGCCGGAGTCTCCGTCGAGCCGTCGTGCGCGGTGGCGACGGCCGCCGTGCGAGAGCTCGCCGCGGTGGGCGAGTTCGGCCCCGACGACGACGTGGCCGCGATCCTGACGGGGTCGGGGTACAAGTACGGAGCGACCGAGGTCGAGGGCTCGTCCGTTCGGGAGGTCGACCGGGCCGACGTTCCCGACGCGGTCCGCGATATCGTATCGTGACCGGCCGGACGCACAGAGGTCGTTCGGAAGAGCGGCCAGCGGGGTCGGCGGCCTCGTCGGAGCGGCTACGGCGCGGCCTGCTTCGTCGAGACCAGTTCGATCACGTCGCGGTGGGAGAGCTCGCGGTCGGTGCCCACCTGCCGGCCGCTCCGGCAGTCGGTGCCGTGGAGCAGCCCCTCGCCGATGTCCGAGTGGATGTGGTACGCGAAGTCCTCCGTCGTCGACCCCTCGGGGAGGATGAAGCAGTCGCGGAAGACTCCCTTCTCGTCTTTGCTCCCGTTCGCGGAGCCGGGGAAGACGGCGATACAGCCCAGCACGTCGAAGACGGCGGACTCGAGCGCGCCCTGGACGCCCGTGCCGTCGTACTCGTCGACGAACTCGGCGATCTGGTCGAGGCCGGCCTTCTGCTCCCCGGAGACGTCGCCGACGACCTCGAACGCGTCGTCGCCGGGCGTGTAGTCGACGACGCCGGCGTCGTCGGCGTTCTTCAGCGCCTTCTCCGCGTGAGCGCTCGCGGGGACGAACGAGAGGTGGTCGTAGTCGGGGTCGGTCGTTATCTCCGCCCAGTTGGCCTGCGCCTCGGGCGTGTCCATCTTGTTGGCGGCGATCACCATCGGCTTCGTGCGCTTGCGGATCTCGCGGGCCAGTTCGACTCTGTCCGTCTCGTCCCACGTCTCGGGGTCGAGTTCGAGCCCCTCGGCGAGGATGACGCGCTTCATCCGGTCCTTGTCGATGCCGAACGCGGACATCTGGTCGGCGAGCTCCGCCTCGATCGCCGCGTCCGCGCCGTGATACCGCGTCTCGAACTTCTCTAATCCCTTCTCCAACACGTCGAGGTACCACGCGTCGAGTTCCGCTTCGAGGAAGTCGATGTCCTCGCGAGGGTCGTGGCCCTCGGTCGCCTCGCCTTCGATGTCCGTTTTGCCCGAGAAGTCGACGACGTGGATCAGCACGTCGGTCTCGTTGAGGTCGGTGAGGAACTGGTTGCCGAGCCCGCGGCCCTCGTGGGCGCCCGGGACGAGCCCGGCCACGTCGACCAGCTTCACGGGGACGAACCGCGTCCCCTCGCGGCAGACGCCGACGCTCGGCGTACAGGTCTCGTCGAACTCGGGCGCGGCGCAGTCGACGCGGACGTACGCCTCGCCGACGGTCGGGTCGATGGTTGTGAACGGGTACGCCCCCTCCGGTACGTCGTTCATCGTCGCGGCGTTGAAGAACGTCGACTTGCCCACCGAGGGCTTGCCGACGAGACCGATCCGATAGCTCATTACCACCGCTGCGCGGCGCGGCGGCAAAAGCGATGCGAGACGCGCCGTGGCGTGGGGATCGGTGACGAGGGAGGGGCCCGGCCGCGAGCCGTCGCGGGAGGCCCGATCTACGCGTCGCCGTCGGACTGCCCGGGCTCCCCGAGCGCCTCGATCGGGAGGACGTTCTGGAGCGCGGCGTGCGCGTCGGCGGCGCCCTCGAACCTCGCCTGGTCGACCTCGGCCAGGAGGTCGCCGAGGTCGGCGTCGCCGTCGGCGAACAACACCGTCGTGCCTGCGAACGAGTCGGCGAGCGCTCCGCGGTCGGCGGGGTACGCGCGGTCGGCGAGCCTCGATTCGAGGCGGGAGCGGTTGATCTCGTCGGACATACCGACCCGTCGTGCGAGAGAGCATAAGCGCGCGCTCGGCCCGGACGCCACCGGACGGCGGCGAGAAACCGGCAAGAACAAAGGGTTATCCGTCCCGGCATTCATGCTACACGTGAACATGCCCCTATACGACCGGATTCTGGTCCCGACCGACGGCTCCTCGGAGGGGGAGTTAGCGGTGTGTCACGCGCTCGACCTCGCCGCGGTCCACGGGGCGTCGGTGCGCGCGATATACGTGGTCGACACCGCGCGGTACGCCGGGATGCCGATGGAGACGACGTGGGAGGGGGTGGGCGACCTGCTGTACGACGACGGCGAGGCGGCGCTCGAGACGGTGTGCGAACTCGCCGCCGACCGCGGCGTCGACGTCGAGACGTCCGTCGTCGACGGCTCGCCGAGCCGCGAGATCATCACCCACGCCGAACGGACGGGCTGCGACCTCGTCGTGATGGGGACCCACGGGCGCGGCGGGATCGACCGCCTCCTCCTCGGTAGCGTCGCCGAGAAGGTGGTCCGGGGGTCGTCGGTGCCGGTGTTGACCGTCCGGATCGGCGACGACGAGGACGCGGCGACCGCGGGCGAGACCGCGACCGCGGGCGAGACGGGCGCCGCCGGGGCCGACGCGGACGGGTCCGTCTCCGACGCGACGGAGACGGGGTAGCGAGCCGCGGCGTGTCGGCTGGGAGTCAGGCCGCGTCGCGGAGGTCAGGCCGCGTCGCGGAGGTGTTCACAGTCGCCCGCGTGGACGCGCCGCCGGCCCTCGTCGGTGTCGACCACGAGCGCACCCGGCTCCGTCACGTCGACCGCGGTTCCCTCCACGACCCCCTCGGCGGTGTCGACCCGGACGCGCCGCCCGAGCGTGCTCGCCCGCTCGCGCCACGCGGGGAGGACCTCGTCGAGCGCGCCGGGCGAGGCGGTCAGTTCCGCGTAACGTTCGAGCAACGTCGCGGCGAACCGCCGCCGGTCGATCGGGCCGCCGCGCTCCGCCGAAAGCGACGTCGCGCCGGCGGGCAGCGTCTCGGGGTCGAGGTTGGCGTTGACGCCGACGCCGACGACGAGCCAGCCGACCCGGTCGGCCTCCCCCTCCATCTCCGTCAAGATCCCCGCCAGCTTCGGGCCGCCGCGGCCGGGGGCGGCGGGATCTGGCACTTCGGAGCCGCTTCCGTCGCCCCCGACGAGCACGTCGTTCGGCCACTTGATCCGCGCGTCCACGCCGGCCTCGCGGGCGGCGTCGGTCGTCGCCACCGCGGCCGCGAGGGTGAAGAGCGGCGCCCGCGCGGTCGGCACGTCCGGCCGGGTGAGGACCGACAGCCAGACCCCGCCGCTCGGCGCGACCCACTCCCGGTCGAGGCGGCCGCGGCTCCCGGTCTGTTCGTCGGCGACTACGGCGACGTCGGTCTCCCCTTCCGCCGCGAGCTCCCGGGCCCGCTCGTTCGTCGACGCGATCCGGTCGTGATACTCCACGGAGTAGGGTGCGTCGAGGCCGAACGCGATCCCCGGTCCGGAGTACCCCGGCTCGTCGGGGGCGACGTACCCCGCCGCGGTCGACTTGACCGCGAACCCGTCCTCGCGGAGCCCCTCGACCGCCTTCCAGACGGCCGCCCGAGAGACGCCGAGCGACTCGGCGAGGGCGGGCCCGGAGACGGGGCCGTCGTCGGCAGCGAGGGCGTCGAGCAGCGCGCGCCGCGTGTCCATGTCGCCCGTTCCGACGCCCGGGCCGAAAGCCGTTCCGGGTCCGGGACGATTTGTGTGCGGCGCGCGAAGGGACGCCGATGACCGAGGACGAACCCGACGAGGACGCCGGCGGACGGTCAGGGGGCGGGTCCGAGACGGTCCCGCTCGTCGTCGTCGACGGCGACGACCGCGTCGAACTCGCCGTGGAGCGCGGTCGCAACCTCCGGCGGGTCATGCTCGACGCCGGCCTGTCGCCGTACGCGTCCGCGACGCGCCGGCTCAACTGCGGGGGGCGGGGGATCTGCGCCACCTGCGGCGTCCGCGTCCGAGAGGGGCCGCCGGCCGACCAGTGGCACGACCGCCTCGCCGACCGGTTCGGCTACCCGCGGCTCTCCTGTCAGATCGCGGTCGACCGCCCGATGACGGTCGCGCTCGTCGACAAGCGCGTGTGGGGCGGGCGGCGGTCGAGCGGCGACGGGTAGCGGCCGCGACCGCGCCGGGCCACACCGCGTTTCCGGTGAAACGGCGAACGGTAGCGCGTGGTACGCGACGGCGCGGGGAAAGCGTGACGACACCGCTCGCGGCACAAAAGCCAAGTCCGCGGGCCCGAACGGTCCGGTATGCAACCCTCCAAGGAGCGCGAGTCGTCCGACGACCCGATGGACGACCTCGACGACCTCCTCGACGACGACCTCGCGGGCGGTGAGGGAGAGTCAGAGGCCGACGCCGGCGGGGCCGCGAGCGCCGAGCCGACGGCGGGGAGCGAGGCCGGCTCCGGGGACGCCGGCCGGGTCGGCGTCTCGGGGCGGTGGTTCTCGGCGAAGGCGTTCGGTCTCGCGCTCGTCGCGGTCGCGGTCGGCGTGTTCGTCGGCGGCCTGATCCCGCTCATCGGCGGGACGATCGGGACCGCGGGCGGCGTGTTCGTCGCCGCGTTCCTGCTCGGCCTTGTGCTATCGGCGCGCCGCTACGTCGAGACCGGGACCGCCGGCGCCGCCGCGGGCGCGGCGAGCGCGGTGACGAGCGTCCTCGGCGTCGGCTTCCTCCCGATCGGGATCGACTACCTCTCGCAGTGGGGGCTCCCGCTCGTCGCGGTCGGCGGGGGCGTCGGGCTGGTGCTCGCGCTGCTCGGCCACTACTTCGGCCGCGACCTCCGCGCGGGGCTGAGCCGAGACGTGGAGGGGTGAGTCGCCGAAATCCGCGAGGGGTGAACGACCGGAACCCGCGAGAGGCGTCTCCGTGAGCCGCTACTCTCGCAACCGGTCGACGCCGACGTAGTCGGCGATCTCGCGGCGCTCTAAGACGAGGAAGCCGGCGAGGATCGCGACGAACCCGATCAGCGCCTCGGCGTCGACGAGGTGACCGAGCAGGGCCCAGCTACCGACCGCGGCGACGACGGGCTCGGCGTAGCCGACGAGGTGGAGCTGCGACGGGCCGACCGCGTCGAGCAGCGCGAAGTACAGGAGGAACGCGACCACGCCGGAGAGCAGCGTCAGATACGCGAGCGAGGCGATCGCCGTCTGGTTCCAGGCGATCGCGGCGGGCGACTCGCCGATCGCGGCGGCCGCGACGAGCAGCTGCCCGGCTCCGATCACCATCGCCCAGCCCTGAAGCGCGGCGATCGGGAGGTCAGTGCGGAGCGGGCGCAGCAGGACGGCGCCCAGAGAGAAGGCGGCCGCGCCGGCGAACGCGAGCGCGACGCCGACGACCGCCGCGCTGCCCAGCCCGGCCGCGGCCGGGTCGGCGATCACGGCCACGCCGATGACGCCGAGCGCGAACCCGCCGATTTCGACGGGGCCGAGGCGTTCGTTCGGGAGGAGCACGGCCGCGAAGACGGCAGTCAACACCGGCGAGAGGCTCACGACGACCGCGGCGACCGCGCCGGAGATCCGGATCTCGCCGAGGTAGAGGAACCCGTGATACGCCGCGATCACGAACGTGCCCGCGACGGCGACGCCGAGCCACTCGTCGCGGCCCCGCGGGATCCACCGGTCCGCGGCGACCGCGGCGTAGCCCAGCACGACCGCGCCGGCGACGACGTACCTGACGCCGGCGAACAACAGCGGCGGGAAGTAGTGGAGGCCGGCCTCGATCGCGACGAAGGACGTGCCCCAGAGCGTTGCGAGCAGCAGGAACGCGGCGACGACCGCTTCCGGAGTAGAGAGGAGGTTTCTGAGATTCACTGGTTATGAATTCGAAAGACGTAGACGTAGTTAAACTATTCTCTCGGATAGTGCGTTATTCGAAACGAAGAATCAGACATACGAATTAGATCCGATTCGAGCCCCGAACGGCGCCGACATCTTGGAGTATCCTCCAACCCTGTCGGTCGACATATACAACCGGTCGGGGGTCGATCCGGGGGTATGGACGAGCGCGACGTGCGGCTGTTGAAGGCGATATCCGATCTCGGTACCGGGAGCCCGGAGCGGCTCCACGAGGAGACCGGGATTCCGGTGTCGACGATCCACTACCGACTGAACAACCTCCGGGAGGACGGCGTCATCGAGAACGACCTGTACGACCTCGACCACGAGGCGCTCGGGCTCGGCGTCACCGTCATCGTCGAGGTGCTCGCGAGCTACGAGGGCCCGTACGAGGAGTTCGCGGAAGAGCTGCTGGCGGTGGAGGGCGTCACGGAGGCGTTCTTCACGATGGGCGAGACGGACTTCGTCGTCCTCGCGCGACTCTCCTCGTCGGACACCGTCGAGCGGCTCATCAGCGACTTCGAGGCGATCCCCGAGGTCGAGCGCACGAACTCGACGTTCACCATCGCGGCGCTGCGCGACGAGCCGCGCGCGCCGGCGACGTACGACCTCGACACGTTGATCGAGGAGCTGACCGAGTGACGGCGGCTCACTCGGGCGTCAGCGAGGCGCCGACAGAGCGCTCGACGTACAACAGCAGCACGAGCCCGAGCATTACGGTCCCGTAGGAGACGGCGGCGAACAGCGCGTCCTGCGTCGAGGGGTACTCGGTGGTGCGGAAGATGATCACCTTCCGGACCATCGCGATGACGCCGGTGTAGATCACCAGCCTGACGATCCGCCTGGTGTCGCTCTGTTCGATGTACGCGACGACCGTCTGGTACACCTCGACGATGATGAGCAGCAGGAGGCCCGTCTCGATGAAGCCGATGACCACTTCCGGGTTCGTGATCTCTCCCGTCGGGACGGACTCAACGATCTGGATCGCGAGGTCGACGACGCCGATACCGAACAGGAGCGCGAACAGCGCCGCGGCGGCGAGTTCGACGGCGTGAACGAAGCGGTTCGTCACCTCCGAGACGCGGCCGCTGACCGTCTGCGTCTCGGCCGGGTCGGGCGCGCGGTCCGACGCGGACGAATCGTCCGACTGGTCGACCACAGGCGAGTCTGCCATCAGATGACCCTCAATTCCGATAACGGACTCGCGCCACGTAAAGAGGGGGCCTAACCGGTGTGGGACGCGCGGAACGCGTTACGAGCGCTTGCCGATCTCCTCGCGAAGCACGTCGGAGACGACCTCCCCGTCGGCCTTCCCGCGGAGCGCGCCCATCGCCTCGCCCATCAGCCCGGAGAACGCCCCCATCCCCTCGGCCTCGATCTGGTCGGCATTGCGCTCGACGACCTCGACGACCGCCTCGCGAACCTCCGCCTCGCTCACGCCCGAGAGGCCCGCCGCCTCGACGGCCTCGCTCGCCGTCAGATCGGGGTCCTCGGCGAGCGTCGTCAGCACCTCGGGGACGCCCTCCTTCGCGAGGTCCCCCGACTCGACGAGGTCGAACAGCGCGAGGAAGTGGTCGTCGGTGAGGTGCTCGACGGGCGCGCCGTCGCGCCGGATCTCCGTCGTCGTCGACTCCAGCGTCGTCGCAGCGAAGGTGGGGCCGACGCCGCGGTCGACCGCCGCCTCGAACAGCGGGAACCGCTGGCCGAACGCGACCTGCTCGGCGAGCCCGGCGTCGAGGCCGAACTCGTCGGCGTACCGTTCGGCCTTCTCGTCGAGGAGTTCCGGCGTCTCCACGTCCGAGGGGTCCGGTTCCACCGGCGGCACGTCCGTCTCGGGGTACATCCGCGCGGCGCCCGGGAGCGGGCGGAGGTAGCGGGTCGTGCCGTCGTCGTTCGCGCCGCGGGTCTCCTCGGGGACGCCCTCCATCGCGGCCTCGGCGCGCTCCGCGGCCGCCTCGATCGCGAGGTCGGCGGTCTCCGGGTCGGCCGCGACGATGGCGACCGCGTCCGCCTCGCCCGCGCCGACCGCATCGCGTAGCGCGTCGACCTCCGCCTCGGTGACGCCGTACGCCGGCAGTTCGTCGGTGTGGAAGATGCCGCCCGCGCCGTGGCGCTTCGCGTGGTCCGACAGCTCCGTGCCGAGCCGGCGGTCGGGCTGGAGTTCGCGGCCAACGAGGCCGTCGAACCCGAACAGCGGGACCGCGGTGACCTTCCCGCCAGAGTCGAGCGCGCCGCGGATGACGCCCGACTCGGTGTCGGCGAAGACGTCGGTCGCGTCCGTCACGTCGCCGACGCTCGCGTCGCGTTCGCGGAGTTCGTCGCGGATTTCGAGCAGCTCCGCCTGTCGGCCCACCTCGCCGCGGACGATGTCCTCGATCCCCTGGAGGTCCTGAACGCCCTTCACCTCGACGCGCGCGCCGTCCGCGATGGAGACGTTCACGTCCTGCCGGATCGTGCCGAGCCCGCGCTTGACCGCGCCCGTCGAGCGCAGCAGCATCCCGATGCGCTCCGCGGCCTGCCGCGCGCCCTCCGGGCTGCGGATGTCCGGGCCCGTCCCGATCTCGACGAGGGGGACGCCGAGCCGGTCGAGCGAGTAGACGACGCCGTCGTCCGTCTCTTCGACGCGCTTCGCGGACTCCTCTTCGAGCATGAGGTCGACGACCGACACCGACCCGGACTCCGTCTCGATCTCGCCGTCCTGCCCGAGGAGGATCGAGCGCTGGAAGCCGGAGGTGTTCGAGCCGTCGATGACGAGCTTCCGCATGACGTGCGCCTGGTCGACGACCGAGAGGTCGAGCAGGTCGGCGATCTGGAGCGCCACGGAGAGCGCCTCGCCGTCGACGCGGCGGGGCGGCTCGTCGTCCTCCTCGACGAGGCAGGTCGTGTCGTACGCGAGATAGGTGAACTCGCGGTCGACGCGGCTCTCTTCCATCGCGGCGTCGTCCAGCTCGCCCAGTTCGCTCTTCGTCGGGTGGAGCTGTCGGGTGATCGACCGGTCGGACTCGTCGGGGTCGCGCTCGACGGTCGGGGAGTCGCAGAACAGCTTGGTCTCGGTGTCGAGCTGCTGGTGGATCTCCAGCCCGGCGACGAGCCCCAGTTCCTCGTAGTCGTACTCGGGGGTCGCGTCCGTACTCATTACGCCACACTCCGACGGCGCGCGACTAAAAGGGTGGCAGTTCGCGCGGGCGAGGCGACAATCAGCAACAAACAGCCGATGCGGTGGCGCATGCCTGCGATCGACCGCCCCCGGCGGCCGCGAAGCCAGCACGCGCGAGGGAGTCGGTGGTCCGGAGCGAAGCGGAGGACCACCGACAGGGCGAGAGCCCCGCTCTCGCTTGCAACCGGAGGTCGTCCGGTGACGAGGCTGGGGAGGCGTGAGGCGCGGTGCTGTGCTGGGCGGGACTCGAAGGGGCAGTCGCGAGGGCGGCGCAGGCGACGTAAGCACCGTAGTGAGTGAGCGAAGCGAACGAACGAGGAGCGCAGCGAGCGTGCGCCGCCCTCGCGACTGGGGCTTTGGAGGTGGTCGCCGCCGGTCCACGAGTAATGATTTATAACCGAGCGGCCGGGGCTTTGGGGCAGTTCACGACCGCAGCATTCCGATCGTCGTCGTCACTTCTCACGTGGCATCGAAAGGAATTGTGCGTGGGTGCTGTCGTAGAGACAACACCGGCATCGGTGGGGGTGTGCCCCGAGCGATGCGTGGGACCGGATTTGAACCGGCGGACCTCTACAGGACAGCGCCCTCAACGCTGCGCCGTTGGCCTGGCTTGGCTACCCACGCTCGCGGTGTTCTGTCGCGTCTCCACGTACCCTGTCCCCAATTAAAAGCCCTTCCATTCGAGGGAGCCGTGCCGGGGTTTCGCAGACCGGCGGGCGGCGCGCCGCCGTCCCGATCCGGCGACCGCGACCGGAACGCGTCGACCGCAACCGGCACGCGTTTGGGGGTCGCGTCCCTCCGTCCGGGCATGTCCGACTGGGCCCGCGAGAACGTCTCCGTGTTGACCGCCGTCGCCTCCGGCGTCGCGCTCGCGCTCGTCTTCGGCGCGGTGGGCGGCGTGATCCCGAGTTCGCTGCTCCCGCGCGCGAGCGACGCCGTCCTCGCCGCGATCCCGCACTTCAACGCCGCCGTCTCCGCGACGGCGATCGCAACGATCCTGCTCGGCTGGCGGGCGATCTCCCGCGGGAACGTGACGCGTCATCGGAACTTCATGGTGACCTCGTTCGCGCTGTTCGCCGCGTTCCTCGGGGCGTACCTCTACCGACTGATCCACGTCGGCACCACCGAGTTCCCCGGGCCGGAGCTCGTCTACTCGTACGTGTACCTCCCCTTCCTCGCGATCCACATCCTGCTCGCGATCGTCTGCGTCCCCTTCGTCTTCCACGCGCTGTTCCTCGCGGCGACGCGCCCGTACGCGGACCTCTATCAGACGCGGCACTCGCAGGTCGGGTTCGTCGGCGCCGTCCTCTGGCTGATCTCCTTCACGATGGGGATCGGCGTGTACCTGCTGCTGTACCACATCTACTGAGGAAAGGCGCGAGAAGAGGACTACGCGTTCCGCTCTGCCTTCTTGTGTGCCGCGTAGAACAGCGGGACGAGCAGCGCGCCGGCGAAGCCGAACCCGAGCGCCAGCGTTCCGATGTCGCTCGCGGAGAGACCGCCGTCGGACCCGCCCGAGTCGCCGCTCCCGGAGCCACCGTCGCCGCCGTCGCCGCCAGAGCCACCGCCGCTGCCGGAGCCGCCCTCGGCCTGCGGGTCGACGAGGTCGTCGTCGACGGACCCGACAGCCACGACGCCCTTCATTCCGACCGCCCGGTGGGGTTCACAGAGGTAATTGAACGTGTCGCCGTCGCTCGCGTCCTCGAAGGTGTACTCGAAGGTCGTGCCCTCCTCCGAGACGGGCGAGCCGCTGTCGAACGTGCCATCGTCCGCGACGACGTTGTGACCGCCGCCCTGTCCGGTCCACTCCCAGACGACGGTCGCGCCCGGGTTGATGAGGATGGCGGCGGGGCCGAAGCGGAGCCCGTTCTCGCCCGCGCCGACCGAGACGGTGACCTCGTCCTGCCCGCGGTAGTCGTGAGTACCGTCGTAGTTGCTGACGCCCTCGAGCCACCCGTCGTACTGGGCGGCGGCGGTCCCGCTTCCGGCCGCGACCCCCGCCGCGACCGCCGCTCCGGCGGCCCCGGCGCGGAAGAATCCGCGGCGGCTCATCGACGCGGCGTCGCCCTCGGCGGCGTCGGTGTTCCCTGTCATGCTCGCACCTCTGACCGTGATCGTATTTAAGCCCCCGATACGTTCCGAGCGGGCGGCCCGGCGGCGAACGTGTGCGGGGCCGGCGCCGAGTCGGAAGGGTCAGTCGTCCGCCGGCGTCGGGTCCGACACCGGCGCGTCGACATCACGGTCGGTCGCCTCGCCCTCGACATCGAAGGGGTACTCGCCGGTGACACAGCCGAGACAGAGGTCCGCGCGGCTCTCGCCGAGCGCCTCCGCGACCGCGTCGATGGAGAGGTACGAGAGCGAGTCGGCGCCCACCTCCTCGCGGATCTCCTCGGTCGAGGCGTCGGCGGCGATGAGTTCGTCGCGCGTGGCCATGTCGATGCCGAAGTAGCAGGGGGCGAGGATCGGCGGCGCGCCGATCCGGAGGTGGACCTCCTCGGCGCCGGCCTCGCGGACCAGCTCGACGAGCTGCGTCGATGTCGTCCCGCGGACGATGGAGTCGTCGATGATGGTGACCGACTTCCCCTCCACAGTCGACCGAATCGGGTTCAGCTTCAGCCGGACGGCGCGCTCGCGCTCGTCCTGCGTCGGCATGATGAACGTCCGGCCCACGTACCGGTTCTTCATCAGCCCTTCGGCGAACTCCACGCCGCCGTCGTCCGCCGGCCGCGGTTCGCCGGCGGCCGTGGTCTCGCCCGCCGCGTCCGCGTAGCCGGAGGCGAAGGCGCGCCCGGAGTCGGGGACGGGCATCACCACGTCGGACTCGACACCGGACTCCTCCCAGAGCTTCCGGCCGAGCTTCCGGCGCACCTCGTACACGAGGCTCTCGTCGATGACGGAGTCGGGGCGCGCGAAGTAGACGTGTTCGAAGAAACAGTGGGCGGTCGCGTCGCGCTCGACCAACTGATACGTGTCGTACCCCGTGCCGTCGGGGTCGAGGACGACGAGCTCGCCGGGTCGGACGTCGCGGATCAGCTCCCCGTCGAGCGTGTCGATGGCGGCCGACTCGCTGGCGAGGACGTAGCCGCCGTCGATCTTCCCGAGACACAGCGGGCGGTTGCCAAGCGGGTCGCGGACGCCCAGCACGGTGTCGTCGTGGGTGATCGCCAGCGAGTAGGAGCCGTGGATGCGGTTCATCGTGTGTTTGACCGCCCGCACGAGGTCCTCTTCGAGGAGGTTCCGCGCGAGGTCGTGGGCGATCACCTCGGTGTCGCCGTCGGAGGTGAACGCGTGGCCCGTGGCCGCGAGCTCCTCGCGCACTTCGTCGGCGTTGACGAGGTTCCCGTTGTGGGAGAGCCCGAGCGAGCCGGACTTGAACGACACCGAGAAGGGCTGCGCACAGCTCTTGTCAAGGCTCCCGGCGGTCGGGTAGCGGACGTGGCCGATGCCCGTGCCGCCCGACAGCGACGCGAGGTCCCCCTCCTCGAAGGCGTCGCCGACGAGGCCGCGCTCGACATGGCTGTGCTGCTGGAACCCATCGTGCGTGACGATGCCGGCCGACTCCTGGCCGCGGTGTTGGAGCGCGTACAGCGCGTAGTACAGCGGTCGCGCGGCCTCCCGGTCCTCGAGCGAGACGCCGACGACGCCGCACTTCTCTCGCGGTTCGTCGCCGCCGTAGTCCCCACCGGCGTTCATGTACGCGAGGGTGAGGCGGGCGGCGATAAAAATCCTCGTGTTCGTGGCGTATCGCTCCGCTAATCGTGCGATGATATACGCGATCGTGGATAAAACTCGGCTCGCCGGCGCGTCGTTACGCCCCCTCTTCAGCACCGACGAACTCGTCGAGGCGCGCGAAGTACGCCTCGCGGGGCACCTGATACGCGTCCCGGTAATCGATCTCGCCCCCGACGAACCGTTCCGCGACATCGACCGCGCCGGCCGCGCCCGCCTCGTGGCTCTCGTGCGTCTCCGCGACCGCCTCAATTTCGGGCTCCAAGAAGAGGACGACGTGCCACTCGTCAGTCGCGTACTGGCCCGAGCCGGGCCGCGCGTTGCGGGAGCCGTTCGTCAGGTAGATCGTCGGGAGACACTCGTCCGGGAGGTCGCCGCTCCCGAAGACGTCGGGTCGGTAGACGAGGATCGCCCGGCCGCTGGGCTCCTCGTTCCACACCCGCCACCCCTCCGGCAGCGATTCGAAGGTCATAGCCTCGCCTCGGTCGCGGAGGCTTGAAAACGTCGCGCTCGGGGAGAAGAATCGTTCCGCGGTCGACGGGGGGCCTCAGTCGACGATGTCCGACCCGCCCGGCGGGAGGAACTCCTGTAGCTGGTCCGCGCTCGCGACCTTCCGCACGAACGACTGGTCCGCGAACCGCTCTTTCAGATTCCGGTACGCCATCATCGCGGCGTCGTTCTGCGCGTACATCCCCGGTTCGAAGGTGAGGTGCGCGGCCGCGCGGTCGACGACGGCCGACGGCGGGCCGCCGATGGCGCGGGTGACCGGCTCGCACTGGACGCCGACGGCGATCCGGCAGGGGACGTCCTCGAAGTACGTCCGGTCGCCGCGGATCACGAAGCTCCCCTTCTCGATGTACTCGCCGCTCTCGGGGGTCTTCGACACCTGGTCGGGGTCGACCATGTACGCGTCGCCCGCGCCGCGGCCGTCCTTCCAGTCAGACGAGTAGGAGACGGCGAACTGCGCGGCCTCCCGCAGGGTCTCCTCCGAGAAGTCGACCGGATCGGCCGACTCCGACGGGCCCGAGGCCTTGAGGATCGTCACCGGCCCCCCGTGCGCCTGCGTGTGGAAGAACCGATCGTGTTTACCCATGTACTTCTTCACCAACTCCTCGTTCTGGTCGGCGTTGCGCCCGCCGATGACGAGGTAGCCGGTCGAGGTGCGGAACCAGCGGAACCGCTCGAACCAGTCGTCCGGGCTGCGGATCGGGATCGAAGAGCGGGAGAGCCAGTCGGTCTCGTACGCCTCGTCGTCGTCCTCGTCGTCGCCCTCTTGCTCGCCGCCGTCGTCGGCCGCCTGCTGTTCCTCCCACTCCGCCTTCCGTTCCTTGACCGCCTCCAGCTCCTCGCGGGTGGCCTCGATCGCCGCCATCGCCCCCTCCTTCTTCTCCTCGACGCGTTTCGCCTCCCGGTAGAGGCGGTCGGCGTTGACCTCGACGCCCTCGCTCGCGTCGACCTCGACGCGGACGGGGTCGCCGTCATCGTCCTCGAGTTCCACCGTTACCGTCCCCTCGCCGCCGTCGACGTCGACGACGGCCTCCGCGGCCGGAATCCCCCGCTCCGCGCCGGCGTCGAGCGTCTCCGCGATCTCGTCCCACGGCACCTCGTTCTCGCGGGCCTCCCGCACCGTCGAGATCACCTCGTCGACGAGGTCGTAGTTCGCGTACAGCAGCTCCGCGCGCTCGCGCTCCGCCTGCGCCTGTTCCTCGAACCCCTCGATCGCGCCGCGCTGCTGTTCGATGATCCGCTCCTGTTTGGCGATCTCCTCCTCGAAGTCCGGGCGGGAGGCGCTCGCGTCGGCGGGGGCTTCGCCGTCGCCGGTCTCCTCGCTCCCCAGCCGGTGGAAGTACTCGTCGACGGCGGCGTTGAAGGAGTCGAACCCCACGCTCGGCAGGTCCTCGTGCTCCGCGAGCGGGAAGGGGGTCACGTCGACCACGCGGGGGTCGGCGTCATCGGCGCCGCCGTCGCTCCCGTCGCCGTCGATCGATTCCTCGTACACTCGGGGGTCGATGTCGCCCGAGCGGAGCCGTTCGTCGATCCGGGAGAGGGCGTCGTGGAGCGCCCCGAGTTGGTCGTCCGTCGCCTCCTCGATGGGCGTCTCCTTCGGCACGCCGGCGCGGGTGCACACCTCCTCGGCGTAGAGGCCGCCGAGGTTCAACTGCGTGGCGAGGGTGCGCACCACGTCGCTGTCCGACTCGCGCATGTGCCGGTCGAACCCGCCGCGGCTCACGTCGAGGGGGTTGAGCCGCGAGGCGGGGTACTCGTACTGCGAGCCGGGCGCCACCGTCCGGGACTTCAGCCGGACCGTCGACAGCGCCCCGATCACCTCGCCCGTCTCGTCGAGCGCGGCGACGTTGCCCTGCCCGAACAGCTCGGCGACGAGCGTCGTGTTCTGGTCCTCGCGCTCAAACTCGAAGGTGAGGATTCGGTCGAACTCGTACTGCTCGACGCCCGCGAAGTCCGCGCCGGACAGCCGGTTCCGGAGCATCTTCGCGAAGTTCGGCGGGCGGCCCGGCGCGTCCGCGACGTGATCGGGGTCGGCGGCGTGCGCGCGTTTGATGTCTCCGACCTCGATCATGAGCTCGACGCGGCCGCGGTCGAAGTCGCGCAGCTTCAGCCGGAGCAGGTCGTCGTCGTAGAGGTACGCCTTGTCGACCTTCGCGCCCTCGTACCGATTGAGCTCGGTGACGAGGGCCGCGAGGTCGATGCTCGATAGCTCCCGCTTCTGGTCCATACGTGATAGAGACCGCCGGGGCGGAAAAAGGCGTGTCGTTGTGGGATTCAGCGCGACGGTCGGCTCCCCGCGCGTCAGTTACCGTTGCCTTTCCCCTTGCCGCTGCCGAGGCGCTCGACGGTGTTGAGCGCGTTGATGATCCCGGCACCGAACTCCGAGTCGCTCTTGCCGTTCGCCCCCTCGGCGCCCTTCTGGATCGCCTGCTCGATCCGGCTCGCATTCGCGTTCGGTTCGAGTTCGCGGACGAGTGCAGCGAGGCCGGCGACCTGCGGGGCTGCCATGGAAGTGCCGGCCTTGTACCCGTACGATCCCTGTTCGACGGGGATTGTCGACAGCACGAGGTTCGTCGGGAATGGCCACTCGACGGCGTCGGGGTCTTCGACCAGCGTCTTCTCCAGCGTTTCGTACCCACCGCCCGGCGCGGCGATGTCGATGTCGCTCGTGCCGAAGTTCGAGTAGAAGGAGAGCGTGTCCGCGGGCGAGGTCGCACTAACGGTGAACGCCGCCGGGACGCTGTTCGGCAGGGTGAAGCCGCTCCCCTGAAGGCTCCCCGAGTCGTTGCCGGCGCTCCCCGTGATCACGGTCCCGCGCCGGACCGCGCTCTGGAACACGGTCTGGACCTCCGCCTTGAGCTTGTTCAGCTCCGATCCCGGCTGCTGAACGCCCGGGATTCCGAGGCTGAAGTTCGCCGCGTCGGCGCCGATCTCTGCCGCGTAGTCGATGCCAGCGAGGATATCACCGAACGTCGCGCCGCCCTCTGCGGGGAACACGCGAACCGGGATCAGCTCCGTGTCCGGGGCAGTACCGACGACGCCGGATTCGCCCGTGGCGCCGACGGTTCCGGCGACGTGCGTGCCGTGAGATCCAGAGTCGTCGGGCCCGATCTCCGGCACGTCGTCGTCGGCGACGAAGGCTTGGCCGAGCTCCTCGTTGACGTTTCCGAGGTCCGGGTGGTTCAGGTCAATCCCGGTGTCGACGATCGCGACGCGCGTTCCCTCCCCGGTCGCGTACTCGTGGGCCTCGAAGACGTCGGTGATCTCCTTGTCCCACTGGAGGTCGGACAGCGCGGCGCCCTCGCTCGGCGGGGTCTCGTCGGCCGCCTCGGTGTTGACTTCCGGCTCGTCGAGTTCGAGCTTCAGGTCCGGATTCGCCGCCTTGACGCCCTTGACCGACTCGATGTCGGCGGCTGCGTCGCTCGGACCGACCGCGACCAGCACGTCACCGTCGGCGAGCTCGTGACGGACCTCGAACCCCGCGTCCGTGACGGCGTCGGCGACGCCGTTCCCGTTCGCACCGACGATATACTGCGTCTGTCCGTCCGCGGCCGACGCAGTTCCTGTGATCGTCGCCGTCGCGGCGAGCCCGGCAACCCCCTTCACGAAAGTTCGTCGTTCGAAATTCATGTGAGTAGTCCTCGTGTGACGAGGTACCGATATTGTATCCTGATAGAGTATAAATGTTCATCAATGAATGACTCTGTACTAATCCAAATCCAAGTAAACAGAAAGGCGGTGGTCGCCAGAAACGTCAGTCGACGACGGTACGCGACGGGGGAGCGACTCCCGACGGAAGCGGGCGTGGGTTCGGTCGGCCGAGGGCCTACAGCCGCTTCGACACGTACGGCCCGTCCTGCCGGTAACCGAGCTTGTTGCGGTAGTACTCGCGGGCGCCGATGCCGGAGATGACCGCGACCTTGTCGTAGCCCGCGTCGCGAGAGAGCTCCTCGGCGCGTTCGAGCAGCTTCGTCCCGTACCCCTTATGCTGCCAGTCACCGTCGCCGCCGATGCCGACCTCGGTGCCGTACACGTGGAGCTCGCGGACCAGCGCGGCGTCTTCGAGCTCCGGCCGGATCGGGTCGCTCTCGGTTCCCGGCGCGCCCGGCTGGTCGGGGGCGAACGAGGGGAACCGAAGCCGACAGAAGCCGACGAGCAGGTCGCGCACGGGGTCCTCGAAGGCGATGAAGTGTTCCGTGCCGCCGCCGGCCTCGTAGGTGGTGACCGAGAGTTCCACGTCGTCCGGGTCCGGGTCGGCGTCGTTGTGGCCGACTTCGCGGGCGCGGATGTCGCGCTGGATGATTCCCTTCTCCTCGGCGCGCTGGGCGGCGAGCTGTCGGAGGTTCGACTTCTGGACGCCCGCGTCGATGAAGTCGGCCGGGATGTCGCGCTGGACGCGCTGGAGCCGCGTGTACTTCGGGATGTGGTCCATCACGTCGGCGACGAGGTCGGCCGCCTCCTCGCTCGTGAGCGGGTCGAAGTCGTCGCGCCGCCACCGGTCGTACACCCGCGTCCCCTCGACGACGAGCGTGGGGTAGATCTTCAGGTAGTCGGGGCGCCAGTCGGGGTTCTCGAACAGCTGCCGGAAGTCCTCCAGACACATCTCGCGGGTCATCCCGGGCTGGCCCGGCATCATGTGGAAGCCGACTTTGAACGCGGCGTCGCGCAGGCGGCGGTTGGCGTTCCGGCTCGCCTCGTTGCCGTGGCCGCGGTGCATCTCGCGGTTGATCCGCTCGTAGGTGGTCTGGACGCCGACCTCGACCTTCGTGCCGCCGAGGTCGAGCATCCGGTCGATCTGCTCCGGGTCGCACCAGTCGGGCTTCGTCTCGAAGGTGGTGCCGATGTTGCGGATCGGATTCGTCTCGTTCTCGGCGATCACGTCTTCGAGGTACTCGAACTCGGTCTCCTCGGGCGCGGGCGCGAACGACTCGCCCTCCGCGGGCTCCGGCTCCTTGTCGAGGTCGTAGTCGTTCATCGCCTGGAGCGCGCGCTTGACGAACCACTCCTGGTAGTCGTGCGAGCGCGCGGTCATCGTCCCGCCCATGAGGATGAGCTCCACCTTGTCGACGGGGTGGCCGATCTTGCGGAGCTGTTCGAGCCGGAGCGTGACCTGCCCGTACGGGTCGTAGTCGTTCTGCTCGCCGCGGGCCGCCGCGGGCTCGTGGCCCGTGTACGACTGCGCGGAGGAGAACTCTGAGGCCGGGCCGCCCGGGCAGTAGAGGCACTTCCCGTGCGGGCACAGTTCGGGGGAAGTCATGATCGCCACGGGGGAGACCCCGGACGCGGTCCGGACGGGCTTGCGCTGGACCACCTCGATCACGTCGTCGCGGTGCTCCGTCGGTGCGTGGTCGAGGATCTCGGTGTTCTTCGGCACCTTGGGGGAGCCGAACTCCGAGCAGGCGTCGAGCTTGGCGCGTTCGAGGTCGTCGCGCTCGATCTCGCCGTCGAGGATCCTGTCGACGAGGTGTTCGCAGGTGCGGACGAACGCCTCGGAGTCGGTGGGGTCCCCGGAAGCGGCGTCGTCGGACTCGGCGTCGCCCGCCGCGTCGGTACTCATTACCCTCCGATCCGCGAGTTTCGGGGTTAAGCGTGTCGCACCCGGGCGCCGACTCGGTGCGCCGAGCCGTTTACCACAGAATATATTAGTTAGTGGTATTACCAAGTGGTTATGCCAGCGACACAGATGGAGCGGGCGCGACGCGGCGAGGTCACCTCCGCGATCGAACGCGCGGCGGCGCGCGAGAACCGCGACCCGGAGTTCGTTCGCGAGGCGGTCGCCGAGGGGCGCGCGGTGATTCCGAACAACCACGCGCACGACGCGCTCGACCCGATGGTCATCGGCCGGGCGTTCGCCACGAAGGTCAACGCGAACATCGGGAACAGCGAGACGACGAGCGGCCGGGAGGAGGAGCTCGAAAAGCTCCACGCGGCGGTCCACTACGGCGCCGACACGGTGATGGACCTCTCGACGGGCGACGAGCTGGACGCGACCCGCGAGGCCAACGTCGCGCACTCGCCGGTGCCGGTCGGGACGGTCCCGATCTACGAGGCGGTCAAGCGGGCCGAGTCCGCCGAGGCGATCACCCGCGAGCTCCTGCTCGACGTCATCGAGAAACAGGCGCGGCAGGGCGTCGACTACATGACGGTCCACGCGGGGATACTGATGGAACACCTCCCGCTGACCGACGGCCGGAAGACGGGGATCGTCTCGCGAGGGGGGTCGATCCTCGCGCAGTGGATGGAGGAGAACGGGTCGCAGAACCCGCTGTACGCGAATTTCGAGGCAATATGTGAGATATTCGCCGAACACGACGTGACGGTCTCGCTCGGGGACGGCCTCCGGCCGGGCTGTGTGGCCGACGCGAGCGACGAGGCGCAGTTCGCCGAGCTCGACACCCTCGGAGACCTCACGCGGACCGCGTGGGACCACGGCGTCCAGGTAATGGTGGAGGGCCCCGGCCACGTCCCGCTGGACGATATCGCGGAGAACGTCGAGCGGCAGCAGGCGGTGTGCGACGGAGCGCCGTTCTACGTCCTCGGCCCGCTGGTGACGGACGTGGCGCCGGGGTACGACCACATCACGAGCGCGATCGGCGCGACCGAGGCCGCGCGGGCCGGCGCGGCCATGCTGTGCTATGTGACGCCGAAGGAGCACCTCGGACTGCCGGAGCCCGAGGGCGTGCGGGACGGTCTCGCCGCGTATCGTATCGCGGCGCACGCGGCCGACGTGGCGAACGACCTTCCCGGCGCGCGCGACTGGGACGACGCGCTCTCTGAGGCGCGGTACGAGTTCGACTGGCGGCGCCAGTTCGACCTCGCGCTCGACCCCGAGCGCGCGCGGTCGTACCACGACCAGACGCTTCCGGGAGACAACTACAAGGAGGCCCGCTTCTGCTCGATGTGCGGCGCGGAGTTCTGCTCGATGCGGATCGATCAGGACGCCCGAGACGCGGACGGCGAGATGGCGTCGATAGCGGGATCGGAGGGGACGGACCTCGACGCGTCGCCGGCCGCGAACGTGAACCTCCCGCCGGTCGGGACCCACGACACGAGCCGCGTGCCGGAGCGGATCGAGGTCGAGGGAGTGACGTTCACCCCGGAGACCACGGACGACGACTGATGCGGGCGGAGGGGCCGATGCGGGCGAGCCGCGGCCACAAGCGCGCGTCGGCGCGGGAGAGTCGAACCCGGCCGGTTTTAGGCCGCCACGCCCGTAGCCGCCGCCGTGCTACGGAAGGACCTCCTGCGCGTCTCCCGGGCGGGCGGCGGCTACCGCCCGCAGTTCACCGGGCGGGAACATCGGCCGCTCGCGGCGCGCGTGCTCGGGGCGTTCGAGTCGCACGTCGGCGAGCGCCGCGGCGACCTCGACGACGCGCTGGCGGACTTGGCGGCCGACGCGGCCGCGCGGAACGGCGACTTCAAGCTCGTCCGCGGGCTGGCGGCGCTCGTCTAGCGCGAGTGCGAGTTCGAGACGCGCGCGGCCGTCCCGCCGCGTCGCGTCCGGGGGGCCGCGTTCGAGGCCGCGGAGGCGGTCGGCGTCGCGAGCGAGGCGGAGCGAGAGACCGCGGTCGACCGCGCGGCCGACGCGCTTGGGATCGACTCGAGGGACGTGTCGGCGTCGCTGTACGCCGACCGCGACGTGAATCGGGTACTCGTCGACGCCGACGTGCGCTGGGACCCCGACACGCTGCTGGAGCAGTACGACCTCTCTCTGGCCCAGACTACGCTGTTCGACGCCACCGAGGTCAGAGTGCGGTCGAACGACCCGAAGCGGCTCGTCTCGGCGGTGAAGCGCCTGCGGCTGATGTACGAACTGGAGCAGACTCCCGAGGGCCGGGAGCTCGTCGTCACCGGGCCTGACGCGCTGTTCTCGCGCACCCGACGGTACGGGACCGCCTTCGCGAGACTGCTCCGGACCGCCGCGGAGTCCGCCGAGTGGTCGCTGGAGGCGACGATCGACGACCGCGGCCGCGAGCGAACGATGCGGCTCTCGGACGGCGACGTGACCGTGCCCGACGTGGAGCCGGTGGCGGAGCCCGACTTCGACAGCGGGGTCGAAGCGGACTTCGCCGGTCGGTTCCGCGGGCTCGACCTCGACTGGACCCTCGTCCGCGAGCCGGAACCCCTCGAAACCGGCGCGAGCGTCATGATCCCGGACTTCGCGTTCGACTACGACCACGCCGACTTCCGGCTGTTCTTCGAGGTCATGGGCTTCTGGACCCCCGAGTACGTCGAGAAGAAGCTCGGCCAACTCGCTGACGTGGAGGACGTGGACCTGCTCGTCGCGGTCGACGAGAGCCTTGGCGTCGGCGAGGAGGTAGCCGCACGCGACCACCGCGTCGTCACCTACTCGGGCGCGGTCCGCGTGAAGGACGTGGTCGACGTGCTCCGCGAGTACGAGGCCGAGTTCGTCGCGGACGCCGCCGCCGCCCTCCCGGACGCCTTCGAACCGGCGGACGACGTGCTCCCCCTGCGGGACCTCGCCGACCGACACGGCGTGAGCGAGGCGGCGGTGGAGGGCGGGCCGTTCCCCGCCCACGAGCTCGTCGGCCGCACGCTGGTCAGACCGGCGGTGTTGGAGCGAATCGACGACGATATCGACGACGGGGCGGCGCTGTCCACGGTGGAGGCGACGCTGGACGAGTACGGCGTCGACGACGCGAGCGCAACCCTCTCGACGCTCGGCTACCGAGTTGAGTGGGAGGGGCTCGGCGGCGGAACGGTGAGACGGAAGGAGTAGTCCGCGGTTCGCGAATTACTCGTCGGTGACATTGGAGATAGGTTTATATATCCTAACCGAACATTTTCGCAACCGAGGTTACGCATGGTCACGAACATCCAAACGCAGCTGCTGGGCAGAGACGTATCGTTCCCGGTCGAGGAGTCGCGCTTCGCCTACTGGCTCGTCGTCTTGCGTCTGATCGTCGGGTGGTGGTTCCTCCACGCGGGACTCGACAAGTTCCTCGCGTGGCCGTTCGACGCGAGCTGGTTCGTCGGCGGCGCGGCGGCGCAGACGAGCCTCGGCCCGGTGGTCACGCTGTTCTCCGACGGGATCCTGTTGTCGTTCACGAACATCATGGTCCCCTTGGGACAGACGCTGATCGGGTTGGGGCTGATCGTCGGCGCGCTGACGCGGCTGGCGGCGTTCTTCGGCGCGTTCCTGATGACGTTCTTCTACTTCATCAACGGCGAGACCGGCGGCTGGGCCCACGGCGTGATCACCGGCGACCTGCTCGGGCTGCTGATCTTCGCGATGATCGCCACGCTCGGGGCCGGGCGCGTGCTCGGCGTCGACGCCTACCTCGCGAAGACGTCGTTCGTCAGGGACCACCCGCGGCTGCGGTACTTAATCGGCTAACGAGGTGACGACGCATGAGCCAACTCACTACCATGGAACGAGTCGGACTGTACGGCGGCGGCGCACTCATCCTGATCGGCACGGTCGGGATGGGGCTGCTCGAGATAATCGCGGGGGCGCCGCACCCGGTGTCGGGAGAGGGACAGGTCGTCCACGAGACGCTGATAAGCCTCAGCGTCCGGTCGTACACCATCCTGCTGGGGCTGCTGCTACTGGCGGCGTACGGAATCACCAACCTCGCCACCAAACCGCCGGAGGACACGTCGATCTGACCCGCACGACCCGCTGGAGCGCCGTCGAACCGCGGCGCTCCGACGACTAACTTTTTACCGAACGCCGGGAGGGCCGCTCACTCCACGACCGGCAGGTCCGCCCGGCTCCCCTTCGGGACCACGGAGCGCAGCTCGTCGTAGAGGTACAGCCCAACCCCGATCGGGACCGACTCGCCCGCGACCTCGTGGGTCGCGATCAGGTAGCCCCAGTCGCCGTCCCACTCGGGAAGGTCTTGGTCGTCACCCGCCGCGAACCGGGACGCCTGCGCCGGGTCCAGTTCGATCGCGTTCTTGGTCGCGAGATGACCGAACCGCGAGACCGCCCGGCCGGTCGGCTTCCAGTGGTCCTGTCGCGTGCGCAGGAAGGTCATCCCGATTGCCTCGACCTCGCTGGGGTCGGTCGCCTCGCCGTTGAAGATCCAGATCTTCCCCGCGCCCTTCTCCCAGAAGGAGTACTCCGCGAACACCTCGGGGTCGATCCCGAACCGCTCCTCCCACCAGTCGAGGACCTCCGCGCGGCTCGCACGGCCCTCGACCTCGCGGTCCGCAGGGGTCGCGGGGAGCCGGTCGAACCGCTGGCCGTCGTTGGTGGGGGCGTCGCCCGCCTCTCCGCCGGTCTCGTCGCTCACGCGTCCACCACCCCGTCGGCGGCGGCCGCGCTATCGGTCTCATCGCCCGCCGCGCCGCCGACTCGAAGCTTCGCGCAGAAGAAGCCGCCCGTGTCGTTGCGGTGGGGGTAGATCCGCTGCGCGCGCGTCACCGACTCGTCGTACGTCTCCCCCTCCCACTCGGTCACGCCGGGGTCGGCGTCGAGCGGCAGGTCGAACTCGACCAGTTCGCAGTCCTCGTTCGCGAGGACGTGGTCGAGGACGGCCTCGTTCTCCTCGGGCGCGAACGTACACGTGGAGTAGACGACGACGCCGCCGGGGCGGGTCGCCTGGACGGCCCTCGCCAGGACGCCCTTCTGGATGCCGGCGACCGCGTGGACGTGGTCGAGCGTCCACTGGTCGAGGACGTCCAGGTTCTTCCGGCACGTACCCTCACAGGAGCAGGGCGCGTCGACCAACGCGCGGTCGAACTCGTCGAACGCCAGCGGCTTCGTCGAGAAGTTGCGGGCGTCCTGGTTCGTGACGATCGCGTTCGTGATCCCGAGGCGCTCGGCGTTGTGCCGGAGCGCGGAGAGGCGCCCGAGGTTGTTGTCGTTGGCGACGACGGTCCCCTCGTCGTCCATCGCGTCGGCGATCTGGGTGGTCTTGCTGCCGGGCGCCGCGCAGGCGTCCCAGACGCGCTCGCCGGGTCGCGGGTCGAGGGCGAGCGTCGGCAGCACGGACACCTCCTCCTGCCCGTGAGTCCAGCCGTGGACGTACGGCCAGTTGCCGCCGGGGTTGCCGGCGGGGAGCCGGAAGAGGCCGTCGTGCCAGTCGACGGGCTCGTAAGCGACGCCCGACTCGTCGAACGCCTCGCGGACGCGGGCCGGCGTCGCCGCGATCCCGTTCGTGCGCACGACCGAGGGGAGGGGCCGGTCGCACGCCGCCCGGAACGCGTCGACGTCGTCGACGAGCGACTCGTATCGGTCGAGCGGATTCATGGCCACCCTTTCGCGTCGGGCCGTTAGACCGTTTCGGGACGCGCGAGGTGCCTCCCGCCGCCGCACCTTTAGGTCGACCCCGGGCGTACGGCCGCACATGGCACGCATCTCCGTCCTCGACGACGGCGTCTCGCTGGACGAGCCGACGCTGATAGAGGGGTTCCCCGGCGTCGGGCTCGTCGGGAAAATCGCGACGGACCACCTGATCGACGCCCACGGGATGACCCACTACGCGAACGTCCACTGCGACGGGCTCCCGCCGGTGACCGTCTACCGCGAGTCCGAGACGGCCGCGACGACCCCGGTCCGGCTGTACGCCGACTCCGAGCTGGATCTCGTCGCGCTGCGCAGCGACATCCCCGTGAACCCGGGGGCAGCGACGGAGGTCGCGGCCTGCCTCGGCTCGTGGTTCGACGAGATCGACCTGTTCCCGGTGTTCCTCTCCGGCCTCGGCCGCGAGAAGGACGAGGAGCCCCCGGAGCTGTACGGGATCGCGACCGGGAACGGCGCCGAGGCGCTGGACCGCGCCGAGGTGTCGGAGCCGTCGGAGTCCGGGCTCGTCTCCGGGCCAACGGGCGCGATGCTGGCGGCCGCGCTGGAGGACGACCGCGACGCGGTCGGGCTCGTCGTCGAGTCCGACCCGCAGTTCCCCGACCCCGAGGCGGCGCGGGCGCTCATCGTCGACGGCATCGACCCGATCGCGGGGATCGAGACGCTGACCGACGGGCTCGTGGAGCAGGCGACGGAGATCCGGAACGCGAAGCGCCAGCTCGCAGAGCAGATGCGACAGGCGACCGAGGAAAGCACGCAGGCCGAGCCGCTGAAGATGTTCCAGTAGGCGGGGTCAATCTGCTGCGTCGCCCTCCAGCTCGTCGAGGATCGGCCGGTACTTCAGCTGGACCTCGTCCCACTCGCGGTCGGGGTCGGAGTCGGAGACGACGCCGACGCCGGCGAACAGCGTGGCTCGACGGCGGGTTCCGACCGCGGACCGGATCGCGACCGCGAACGCGCCGTTGCCGGCGGCGTCGATCCAGCCCACCGGCGCGGCGTACCAGCCGCGGTCGAACGGCTCTGTCTCGCGGATCGTCGCCAGCGCGCGGTCCGGCGGGAGCCCGCCGACCGCCGGGGTGGGGTGGAGCGCCTCGACGAGTTCGAGGACGTGTCGGTCCGCGTCGAGCTCGGCGGTGATCGGCGTGTGGAGGTGTTGGACGGTCGCGAGTCGTCGAACCCGACGCTCGCCCGCGGAGACCGACGCGGCGAACGGCTCAAGCTGGTCGCGGACCGTCTCCGCGACCAGCTCGTGCTCGTGAACGTTCTTCTCGTCGTCAAGGAGCTCGCGCGCGAGCCACTCGTCTTCGCTCGGCGTCTCGCCGCGGCCGGTCGTCCCGGCGAGCGCGTCGGTCTCGACGGTCCGCCCCCGCAGCGAGACGAGTCGCTCCGGCGTGGCGCCGAAGAAGGCGCTCTCCCCCGCGGCGGGCTCGAACCAGTAGCGGTGGCAGTCGGGGTACTTCTCGGCGAGGCGTTCGAGGGTGGCCGCCCGCGGGAAGTCGGCCGCGAGGTCGGCCTCCAGCGCCTGCGCCAACACCACCTTCTGAAGGTCGCCGTCGGCGATCCTGTCGACCGCGGCGCCGACGCTCTCGCGCCACGCGTCGCGGCTCGTCGTCCGGCGGCTCTCGCGGATCCCCGGGCGAGGGGGCCGGGAGCCGGCGGCCGCGGTCGGCGACCCGGCGTCGACGGCGTCGAGGGCGGCGAACCGGTCGACCTCGCGGGCGAGCCGGTCCTCGACGGCGTCGACGCCGGCGTCCGGCCCGACCGCGTTGACCGTGAGCCACGCACCGTTGTCGGCGTAGGTCAGCTGGACCCGCGGCAGGACGAACCGGGCCTCCGGAAACGGCGCCCACGGCTCGCCGTCGCAGGCGCCCTCGTGGAAGGCGAACCCGCCGAACACGCGGGGGCGGGCCGCCTCGGTACCGGCGTGGACGTCGCCGGACTCGAACAGCTCCGTCGCCGACTCGCGGATCGCCGCGAACCGGTCGCCCCCGGACGCGGTCAGCGTCGCGGCCTCGCCGCCGCCGATCACCAGCGCGTCGTCCGGCGCGCTCCACGTCGTGCGCGGGGTGGGAAGCGCCTCGAACGCCGCCGCGAACGCCGGCTCGACGACCTCGGTGGTCCGGCTGACCAGCGGCGACGACGACCGCGAACGCGCCTGTTCCATGCGTATCGAGTCGGGGACGTGGACCCTTTATCCTGACTATCGGGGCGGAGGACCGGGGGAACTCGAACGACGACGCGGACGGGCCGAGCGCGACCCCGGGGGGGGCGCTCAGCTGTAGCGCTCCTCGTTCCAAGGGTTCGCCGTGTCGCTGTACCCCCGCTTCTCCCAGTAGCCGAGTTCGGGCTCGGTGAGGAACTCGACGCCCGAGACCCACTTCGCGCCCTTGTACGCGTACTTGTGCGGCGTGACGACGCGGATGGGGCCGCCGTGGTCGGCCGGGAGGTCGTCGCCGTCGTAGCCGTAGGTGAGCTGGACGCCCGGCTTCGTACACTCGTCGAGCGGGAGGTCGGTCGTGTACCCGTCGAGCGCGTGGAACATGACGTGTTCGGCGTCGTCGCGGACGCCGGCGCGCTCGGCGAGGTCGGCGAAGGAGACGCCCGTGAACTCGCAGTCGAACTTACTCCAGCCGGTCACGCAGTGGAAGTCCTGTCGCTGGGTGACCGACGGGAGGTCGCGGAACTCGTCGAGCGAGAGGGAGAGCGGCTCCTCGACCGCGCCCCACACCTCGAACTCGAACGTCTCCGGGTCCCACGAGGGCGTCCCGCTCTTCGAGAGGACCGGGAAGCCGTCCGTCTCGCGCTGGCCCGGAGGGAGTCTGTCGTCGCCGTACTCGCGGTAGAGGTCGGTGAGGTCCTCGGCCGCGTCGACGCCGGAATCAGTCATGAACCGCCGTTCGGCCCGGACCGACGTATGAATGTCGCTCTCAGAGGACGCGCTGGGGACCCGCGAGTGTCGCCCTCGAACGGCACGGACGCCCGGCGGCGAGACGCCGGTACCGCTCGGCGAGGGATTCGTACAAACCTAACCGACCTTCAGAAGAACAAAAATGAACTTTCGAGTCTCTGCTTTGAGTTTTCATATCTCCGGATCTGCGACGCCAATTTTATATACGCCATGCCACAAGACCCGAACAGCAAATGCCACAAGTGAAGATAACCGTGCCGGAGCATCTGGAGATGCAGATCGCCCAGATGGTCGAGGAAGGAGAGTTCCTCAACCGCGAGGAGGCGGTCGAGGAGCTGTTGTCGACCGGCATCAAGGCGTACAAGACGAGCGGCCCGCGAGACGACGACGACTCCAACGGGTTCGAGGACGAGGGGATGATGGGCCACGAAGACGAGTACGTCTTCTGACCGCGCGGCTCCCTCGGTCGAGGTCTCCGCGGCGCAGAACCGTGCGTACCGCCCTCAACAACGCTTAAAGGGCCTACGACCCGTATCCGTGGGTATGCACAAGGACGAGCTGCTTGAGCTTCACGAACAGATGGTGACGATCATGGAGCACTTCCGCGCGCAGGAGACGGTCGACGAGTCGCTGTTCGACCCCTACGACGAGCTCGAAGTCGACCCCTCCCACGTCCACAAATCGAAGAGCGAACACAAACACGCCGTGTTCGTCCTCGGTAACGCCTTAGCGAACGCGATGAGCGAAGACGAGTTCTCGCCCGCCGGCCGCGTCGGCAAGCGGATGGAGGAGCTCGCCGACGACGCCGAGAACAAGATCTGACCCGTCGGACGCTTTCGCCCGCCCACTCGACCTCGCATTACGCCCGACCCCCGTTATTGATGTGTGCGCGCCCCCGTCGAACCTGCCATGGTCCCCGACGCGCCTGCCCCCGCCCCCCCCCCCCCCCCCCGC
>NZ_NEWJ01000099.1:0-8667 GCF_002135045.1 Halorubrum sp. SD683 | reverse complement strand
TCCTCGACGAGACGTACTTCTACGCCGAGTCCGGCGGCCAGCCCGCCGATCGGGGGACGCTCGACGGCCACCTCGTCGACGACGTGACCGAACGGGGCGGAGACGTGGTCCACGCCCTCGACTCCGACGCCGACCCCGACCTCGCGCCCGGCGACGAGGTCACGGGCTTGGTCGACGACGCGTTCCGGACCTACTGCGCCCGCGCACACACCGCCTCCCACGTGCTGTACGGGGCCGCGCGCCGGATCGCCGAGGACCTCGGCTACGCCGGCTTCGACATCTCCGAGACGAAGGTCCGCGTCGACCTGACGACCGCCGAGCCGTTAGACGACGGCGACCTGATCGAGTTAGAGCGGCTCGCGAACCGCGCCGTCTGGGACTCGCTGCCCGTCTCGTGGGCGACCCACTCGGCCGAGGCGGCCCGAGATGTCGACGGGATCGCGTTCAACACGAAAACGGAGGAGGGTGCGATGAGCGGCGGCGCGGTCCGGGTCGTCACCGTCGGCGACGCCGACGACCCCTGGGACGTCGCCGCCTGCGGCGGGACCCACGTCGAGAACACCGCGGATATCGGGCCGATCGCGGTGCTGGACCGGTCGAACCCCGGCGAGGGCGTCACCCGCGTCGAGTTCGCCGTCGGCCCGACCGCCATCGACGAGCTCGGCGCGGTCCACGCCGCCGCGCTCGACGCCGCGACGACGCTGGACGCGCGCGTCGGCGACCTCCCCGACGCGGTCGACCGCCTCCGCGAGGAGGCCGACCGGCTGGAGGCGGACCTCCGCGAGGCGCGCGGGGACCTGCTCGCCGCCCGCCTGCGCGACCTCCCGACGACCGAGGTCGACGGCGCGCGGTGGGCGGTCGGGACCGTCGACGACGCCGACCCGAACGAGCTCCGGGAGCCGGCGACCGCGCTCGTCGGCGGCGACGCCGACGCGGACGACGGCCCCGACGCCCTCGCCGCGATTGGCGCGGGTGACGCCCCGTTCGTCGTGGTCGCGGCCGCGGAGGACACGGTCGTCGACGCGGGCGACATCGTCGGCGCGATAACCGCCGAGTTCGGCGGCGGCGGGGGCGGCGGCCCGACGTTCGCGCAGGGCGGCGGCCTCGACGCCGACCCCGCGGCCGTCGCGGCGTGGTTCCGGAAGCGATGACGGGCAAGCTGGGCCCCGACGCGCTCGCCGCGGCGCTCGCGGCGACCGGCGCGCCAGACGCCGCGGTGGCGCAGGGGCCGGCCTACGGGGAGGACGCGGCCGCGATCGACCTCGTCGACGCCGCCGAGACGCTCGTCGTCGCGGCCGACCCGCTGTCGCTCGCGGCCGAGTCGGTCGGGACGCTCGCGGTCCACGTCGCCTGTAACGACGTCGCCGCGAGCGGGGCCGACCCGCGGTGGCTCACGCACACGCTCTTTTTGCCCGACGGCGATCCCGACCGCCTCCGGACCGTCGTCGACCAGGTCGACGCGACGGCGCGCGAGCTCGGGTGCGCGGTCGTCGGGGGCCACACCGAGGTGCTCGACGCGCTCGACCGCCCGCTCTGCTCGATGACGGCGATGGGGACGACGGACCGCTTCGTGTCGAGCGGCGGGGCTGAGCCGGGCGACCGCCTCCTTCTCACAAAGGGGGCGGCGATCGAGGCGACGGCGATCCTCGCGACCGACTTCCGCGAGGAGTGCCGCGCGGCCGGCGTCCCGGCCGCGACGCTCGACGCCGCCGCCGGCTCCCTCGACGAGGTGAGCGTCGTCCCCGACGCGGCCGCGGTCCGGGACGCCGCGACCGCGCTCCACGACCCGACAGAGGGGGGCGTCGCGACCGCCCTCGTCGAGATGGCCGCGGCGAGCGACTCGGTCTTCGCCGTCGAGCGCGACGCGGTCCCCGTCCACCCCGAGACGCGCGCCTGCTGCGACGCGCTCGGCGTCGACCCGCTCGCGACGTTCGGCTCCGGCGCGCTGCTGGCCGCGGTCCCGCCGGACCGGGTCGACGACGCGCTCGACGCCCTCGACGCGGTCGGGATCGGCGGCGCGGAGATCGGCTCGGTCGAGGGGGCTGCGGGCGACGCCGCGGGCTCGGGCGACGCCGCGGACTCGGGCGACGCCGCGGACCCGGCTCGCTCCGCGGGAACCGTCCGAATCGACGGCGAGCCGCTCGCCGAGCCGCCCCGCGACGAGCTGTACCCGCTGTGGGAGGCGCGCGAGGCGGAGGAGTAGGCGCGTCACCGGCGCCGGTGCCGAAGCCGTCCGGGACGCCGGCTCGGGCGGTCCCGCCGATCGCTCACCTTTTTCGGTGAGGGACCGAAGTCGGTGACATGACCGGAGCACGCGTCGGCTCGGCGCTCACCGACGAACAGCAGGCGGTCCGCGACCTCGTCGAGGAGTTCGCGGCCGAGGAGGTCCGACCGACTGCGGCCGAAGCCGACGAGACGGAGACGTTCCCGGAGGACGTGTGGGACGGGCTCGCGGAACTCGGCCTGACGGGGCTGACGGTCCCGGAAGCGTACGGCGGGTTCGGCGCGGGGAAGACGACGTACGCGGTCGCCAACGAGGCGCTGGCGCACGGGTCCCTCGCGGTCGCGACGGCCCTGTCGGTCCACTGCCTCGCCACCTCCTGTATCGCCGAGTTCGGCAGCGAGACCCAGCGCGAGACGTGGCTCCCCGAGATGGCGGAGACGGGCCGCCCGGTGGGCATGTTCTGTCTCTCCGAGCCGCACGCGGGCTCGAATCCCGCGGAGATGTCGACGACCGCGACGTACGACCCCGAGACCGACGAGTACGCGCTCAACGGCGAGAAGCAGTGGATCACGAACGGGAAGCGCGGCGGCGTGGCCGTCGTCTTCGCGAAGGTCGACGACGAGGCGCACGACCCCGACGACGACGCGATCACGCAGTTTCTCGTCCCCGCCGACACCGAGGGGTTCGAGGTCGGCAAGAAGGAGGAGAAGCTGGGCCTCCGGGCCTCGGACACGACCGGGATCACCTTCGACGACTGCCGCGTCCCCGCCGCGAACCGGCTCACCGAGCCGGGGAAGGGGCTCTCCGCCGCGTTCCGGACGCTCACCGAGGGCCGGATCGGCATCGCGGCGCAGGCGGTCGGCGTCGCGCAGGCGGCGCTCGACGAGGCGAAATCCTACGCTGAGGAGCGCGAGCAGTTCGACCGACCGATAAGTGACATCCAGACGATCCGGCACAAGCTCGCGGAGATGTCGACCGACGTGTCGGCGGCGCGGCTGCTCGTCCGCGAGGCGTGCCGGCAGGCGGAGGCGGGCGAGGACTATCGCGTCGCCGCATCGAAGGCGAAGTACCGCGCCAGCGAGGCCGCGATGTCGGTGACGAACGAGGCGATCCAGATCCACGGCGGCTACGGCTATACGACCGAGTTCGACGTCGAGCGCCTCTACCGCGACGCGAAGATCACGGAGATATACGAGGGGACGACCGAGGTCCAGAAGACGATCATCGCCCGCGGGGTGTTCGGCGAGTGACCGACGGTGACGGGTCTCAGTTCGCCGCCTACGACGCGGTCGTCTACGACCTCGACGGGACGCTCGTCGAGCTCGCGGTCGACTGGGACGCGGTCGCCGACGCGGTCCTCGACGTGTACGCCGAGCGCGCCCTCATCCCCCCGACTGAGGAGCTGTGGGGCCTCCTCGGCGCGGCCGACGAGTACGGGATCCGGGCTAAGGTCGAGGAGGCGATCGCGCTCCACGAGCGCCCCGGCGCCCGCAAGTCGACCCGGCTCCCGCTCGGGGACCGACTCGCGGCCGCGACCGCGGACGACGAGTCCGCGGACCCACACCCTCCGGCTGGCGTCTGTTCGCTCAACTGCGAGGACGCGTGCCGCATCGCGGTCGAGACGCACGGCCTCGGCGACGCGCTCGTCTCGGGCGCGATCGTCGGCCGCGACACCGTCGGAAGCCACAAGCCCGACCCGGCGTCGCTGCTCGCGGCGATCAACCGCCTCGGGGAGGCCCCGGAGGACACCCTGTTCGTCGGCGACTCGCAGAGCGACGCGGTCACCGCCGAGCGCGGCGGCGTCGACTTCGCATGGGTCTCGGAGCTGCTCGCCGAGTAGCGACTCGCACCGCGCCGCCCGCGGGTCAGTCGATCTTCTCCCCCTCGTCAGTCTGTTCGTCGGTCGGCTCGGTAGACTCCGGCTCGGCGTCTCCGGCGTCAGCGTCGGCGTCCCGTTCCGCGCTCGCGTCGGCGTCGCTTCCAGAGCTGCCGTCGCCGGCCTCGGCGCGCCGCGCGTACAGCGCGACGGCGACCGCGGTGACGAACCAGATGGGCGCGCCGACCCGGACCGCGAACGCGGCGCGCGCGCCCCACGTCTCCAGCGTCACGAGCGTCGACAGCAGCGCCGCGGCGGGCGCGCCGACGAGGATGGTGACGACGAACGTCGTCTGCATCACCCACGCGTAGTCCACCCCCTCGTACTCGGCCCGCTCGACTGGTTGCACGCGACCGACTCGGCGGCCGAGCGGCAAATCGGTGGCGGTCGGCGGCGGTACCGGGGTCGCGCCGCCGCCCGGCCGCGCCGCCCCGCCTTTCCGGTTCCCGACGATTTTACGGCGTCGCGCGGGTGACTCCGAGGTATGACCACGACGCGGGGACTGCGGGAGGGCGACGATCCGATCACGATGTTGACCGCATACGACGCCCCGACGGCGGCGATCGTCGACGAGGCGGGGATCGATGTCGTCCTCGTCGGCGACAGCATGGGCAACGCCGCCCTTGGCTACGACTCCACGCTCCCCGTCACGCTCGACGAGGTGGCGAGCCGGACCGCGGCGGTCGCGCGCGCGACCGGGGACGCGCTGGTCGTCGCCGACATGCCGTTCCTCTCGTTCGGCGTCGACGAGGCCGAGTCCGTCAGCAACGCGGGTCGACTCCTAAAACAGGCGAACGCGGACGCCGTGAAGATCGAGAGCGGCCCCCACACCGTCGACACGACCCGTCGCATGACCGAGGTCGGGATCCCGGTGATGGCGCACCTCGGCCTGACCCCGCAGCACGTGAACCGGCTCGGCGGCTACACCCGACAGGGGACCGAGCAGGACGCCGCCGAGGAGATCATCGACCTCGCGGGCGCCCACGCCGACGCCGGGGCGTTCGCGCTCGTGCTGGAGCACGTGCCGGCGAACCTCGCGGGCGCGGTGACCGAGGCGCTGGATATCCCGACGATCGGCATCGGCGCGGGCCCCGACTGCGACGGACAGGTGCTCGTGATCAACGACGCGGTCGGGCTCGGAGAGTGGTCGCCGCCGTTCGCGAAGCAGTTCGGCGACGTGCGCGGCGAGATGGTCGACGCCGTCGAGGCGTACCGGGATGCCGTGACGAGCGGCGAGTTCCCGGCCGAGGAGCACTCGCACGTCGAGGAGGCGCTAGAGGACCTGTACTGAGGCCGCTCGATCGTCCGGGGTCAAACCGGGAAGAACCCCAGCACCGTCGGCAGTTCGTTCGGGTCCACCTGCGTCACGGTGACGTAGAGGACAGTGAAGATCACGGCGTTGTGGAGGCCGTGGAGCAGCGCGGGGACGACGAGGTTCTCGGTGTACTCGTACACCGCGCCGAACACGAGGCTCGGTACGAACAGGATCGAGATCGTCGTCAGGCGCGCGGAGAGCCCGCCGGTCAGCGCCATCACGTGGATGGTCGCGAAGATGGCGGCCGCCAGCGCGATCGACGGGGCGGCCGGCAGCGACTCGCGGAGGCGCCCCTGAACGACTCCCCGGTAGAGGATCTCCTCGCAGGGCCCGATGACGAGGAACGACGCGGCGACGAACAGCGGGATGATCGCCGGATTCCCCATCGCCAGCTCCGCGCTCTGGTTCGCCGCGGTCTCCGTCCCGAGCAGCTGGACGATCGTCGAGACCACGAGGATCAGGATCAAGATCACGACCCAGCTGCCGAGGACGATCCCGATCTCCTTGAGGCTCGGCACCCGGACGCCGAGGTACGAGACGATCCCCTCGCGGTCGAAGCCGCGCCACGCGAGGTAGCCGACCGCGAGCCCGCCGAACGCGACGTACTGGCCGAACACCAGCGTGAGGACCACGCTCGCGACGAGCGAGAGCCCCCCGGTCAGCGAGTCGATCGCGAAGACGGCGACCCCGCTCGCGAGCGCGATGACCGGGCCGAGGACGCCGAGGAGGAGGGCCGTCGCGACCGCGACGCCCGGAGAGCCGGCGCCCCCGCCCGACCCGTCCGCGTCGCCGACGGCGTCCGGCCCGACGTCGTCGAACTCGTCCGAGACGCCGCCGTCCGTGGCCCGGTCGCCGCTGGAGGGATCTGTCATTGCCCCGCGTAGGGGCCGCCCGGCAAAATGGTTGTCCGTGTCGGAATCGACGACGGCGCGGTATCGTTCCGAGACGGCGCCGGTGCGATATCGCGCGGAGACGGCGGCGCCACGACGCCGTGCCGAAACGGCGACGGCGCCGAAGGCGGGTCCCGACCGCCTACTGGTGGAGCAGCTCGTACCACAGCACCGCGGTGACGGCCCGCCCGTCGCGCAGCTCGTCGTCGACGACCGCGGCGAGCAGGTCGTCGTACGGCACCGTCTCGACCGCGATCGACTCGTTGTGGTCCAGCTCCCGCTCGGCGGTCGGCTCGCAGCCGGTCGCCAGCACGTGGTGGTGGACCGCGTTCGCCATCCCGTTCGTGGGCTCGACGGTCGTCAGCCGCTCGAACGCGTCCGCCTCGTACCCCGTCTCCTCGGCGAGTTCGCGGGCCGCGGCGCGCTCGACCGCGGCGGTCGTCGGCTCTCGGCCCGCGGGACCGCCGTCCCCCGCCGCCCCATCTTCCGGCTCCATCGTCCCGGCGGGAATCCCGCGGTTCACCCGGCCGACGGCCTGTCGCCACTCGTCGATGACGACGACGTCGCCGTCGGGCGTCAGCGGCAGCACGACGACCGCCGGCGGCTCGTCGACGTAGTGGAACCCGTCCGTCTCGCCGTCCGGGAAGCGCACCTCGTCCCGGCGCACGTCGAAGCCGGGGCAGGCGTAGTCGATGTCGCTGTCGAGCGTCTCCCACGCGAGGTCGGCGGAATCGTCCATGGATCGCGGTCGTCGCTCGGGGCGTAAATAGCCGGCCGTCGCGCGTTCGATCCGGTCGCACGCCCACGCCGGTCACGCGGCGCGGACGCGGTCGACCGCGAGACGGCCGACGGTCCCGGCGACCCACGCGAGCGTCCCCAGCGCGAGGGCCTCGACCCCGACGAAGACGAGCCCGTCGAGTCCGAGGAGCGCGGCGACGCGCTCCGCGAGGGGCCGCCCGGGCAGGCCCAGCAGGTAGTGGTCGGCGTTGCTCCCGAGCAGCGCTCCGTAGACGGAGAGCCACGCGAGCGCGACCCCGGCCCCTCGATAGGCGAGGCCCGCGGTCACGAGGACGCCGAGGGCCGCGGCGTCGAACGCGAGGAACACCACCCCGCCGGCGTGAGCGAAGAGCCCCAGCCCGTAGGCGGCGAAGGAGACGACAAAGAGCAGCGGCGGCACGAGGAGTCGGTACCGGCGCGGCGAGCCGTTCGAGTTCGAGCCGAGGAGGACGCGACGAGCGAGGGACATGTCCCCGGATCGTTTCGGCCGCCCCATGAATCCACACGCGTCGGGCGCGGCTCACGACCAGTCGCCGAGCGACGCCTGTCCGTCCCCCGTCCGGCGCTCTGCCTCGTTCCCCGTCGCGTCGCCGTCCGCGGTCGGCTCCCCGTCTACCCAGTCGGTGAGCTTCCCGCCGTCGCCGTCGGTGCCGGCCGTTCGACCGACCGACCCGCGGGGGCGGTCGGCCGCGCCGTCGCTCCCGTCTCCCGGCCCGTCCCCCGGTTCGAATCCGCCGAGCGTCGCCTGATCCGTCTCGGCGAAGTCGAGCTTGGAGACGCGCACGCCCAGCTTGCGGACGCGGGTCTCGTCGAACTCGCCGAGCAGGTCGAGCGCCACCTCCTCGACGAGGTCGGGGTCGTCCACGGGACCGGGCAGGCTCCGGGCGCGGGTGTTGACGTCGAACGGCGGCTCGACCGCCTTGATCCCGATTGTGCGGTAGAGGCAGCCGCGCTCGCGGGCGCGGCGGGCAACGTCCGCGGCGAGCGCGGAGACGGTCTCGCGCTTGGTCGGCTCGTCGGCGGTCGTCGGGAGCGCCGACTCCCGCGAGAGGCTCTTGGGGAGGCCGGTCGGCGTCACCTCCCGGTCGTCGTCGCCCGCGGCGCGTCGGGAGAGCTCCGGCCCGCGCTCGCCCAGCTCCGCGGCGAGCCGGTCGCGGTCGGCCGCGGCGAGGTCGCCCGCGGTCTCGATGCCCAGCTCCGCCAGCGTCCCCTCGGTCACCGGGCCGACCCCGTGAACGTCGGCGGTCGGCAGCGGCGCGAGGAACTCCGCGACCGACCCCGGCGGCACGACGACCAGCCCGTCCGGCTTGTCGGCGTCGCTGGCGACCTTCGCGGCCGACATGTTCGGCGCGACGCCGACGCTCGCCGGCACCCCGGCCTCCCGCTCGATCCGGTCTTTCACGTGGCGGGCGTATCCCTCGGCGAGCGTCCGCGCCTCCGCGGGGCCGGCGGCCCCGCTCGGCGGCGGGTCGGTAGAATCGTCGCCGTCGTCCCCGTCACCGCCGTCGCTCGGACTCCCGCCGCCACCCCCGGCGACCGCCCACGAGGTCCGGGCGGTGGCGTCCGGGGTCGCCCTGTCGATCCT
>NZ_NEWJ01000098.1:0-8761 GCF_002135045.1 Halorubrum sp. SD683 | reverse complement strand
TTTCGGGAGGATCGCTTCGGGGGCTGTCGCTTTCGGGAGGATCGCTTCGGGGGCTGTCGCTTTCGGGAGGATCGCTTCGGGGGCTGTCGCTTTCGGGAGGATCGCTTCGGGGGCTGTCGCTTTCGGGAGGATCGCTTCGGGGGCTGTCGCTTTCGGGAGGATCGCTTCGGGGGCTGTCGCTTTCGGGAGGATCGCTTCGGGGGCTGTCGCTTTCGGGAGGATCGCTTCGGGGGCTGTCGCTTTCGGGAGGATCGCTTCGGGGGCTGTCGCTTTCGGGAGGATCGCTTCGGGGGCTGTCGCTTTCGGGAGGATCGCTTCGGGGGCTGTCGCTTTCGGGGGCGATCGCTCCCGCCTCGGGCCGGCGGCGCGGGCGGCGCGTCGGGAGCGCGGTGAACGCGGTGACTGGGCTCGATCGACCCCGAGCCAGCGGATTTATGCCGGGCGCGGCGTATCTCCGGCGTATGAGCCTTCCCGACCTGCTCGCGGGGACCGTCGGCGACGAGGACGTCGTCGCCGAGGTGCCGCTGGGCGGCGACGATCGACTCGCGGTCACGCCCACCCGGACCCTCGTCTACCGCGGCGACGGACTCCTGTCCGACGAGTCCGTCGACGAGTACGGCCACGACGTCGAGCGAATCGAGGTCTCGACGGGACGCCGCAAGGCGAAGATCACCCTCGGGTACGGCCTCGACGGCGACGAGACGCTCTCGGTACCGACCAAGCGCGTCGACGATGTCCTCCACCCGATCCTCGCGGGCGTCCTCTCCGCGAGCGGCGTCACCGGGCCCGGCGAGACGGTCGTGCGCACCTTCCGCTTCTCGGAGCTCACCCTGATCGTCACCAGCGAGCGACTGGTCAAACACGTCGGCTCGGCGGTCTGGGACCCCGAGTTCGAGGAGTTCGGCTACGACGACCTCACCGGGCTCGACTTCGAGGAGGGGACCGTCGCCACCGCGGTCGTCCTCGTCCACGACGGTCGCTCGGAGCGGTTCAAGGCCCCGAACGAGTCCGCCCGGGCGGTCCGGGAGACGCTCGCCGACGCGGTGTGCTCGTTCCACGGCGTCGACAGCTTAGAGGAGTTCCGCGTCGCCGCCGCCGAGGCCGAGGAGGCGACGTCCGACGCCGAACAGACCGGCACGACCGACTTCGGCGAGGGGCCGGACCCGCTGTCGGCTTCCCCGGCCGCCGACGCCGAGGCGGACGCCGACGCGGCGCCCGGCGCCGAGGCGGAGCCAGACTCCGGCGGGCTCGGAACGGAACCGAAGGGCGCGGACGGACGCGACTCCGCCGGGGGGTCGGAGTCGCTCGCCGGGGGCGACGGGCCCGGAGCGACGACCGAGAGCGCGGAGTCGGCGTCGGTCGGATCGCCGGAACCGAGCGGCGGCAGCGACCCGCTCGACGACCCGCTCGCCGCGGACGCCGCCGTCGACGACGCGGCCGAGGACCCTCTCGCGGGAGACGAGGCCGGGGCGGAGTCGACGGGCCCCCTAGCGGGAGACGAGACCGGGGCGGAGTCGACGGACTCCCCCGCCGGCGACGCGCCCGAAGCCCCGGCGGAAGGCGCCGAGCGAGGGGCCGGAGGCGAGCCCGCGGCGGTCGGCGAGGAAGCGGTCGCGGCGGACGGCGAGACCGACGGCGTCGTCCCGGACGACGACGCGTTCGACGGCTCGCCGTTCGAGAGCGCCGGCGTCGAGGACGCGGACCTCGCGAGCGAGGTCGCCGCGCTGCGGCGCACGGTCGAGGCGCAGTCCGAGCGCCTGGACCGGCAGTCGACGCTCATCGAACAGCTGATCGAAGAGCTCCGACGCGGCCGGTGACCGGGAGCACGGCAGTCGCGGCCTCCTTCCCCGCAGCGGTCGTGCCGATTCTCTCCGCTGAGACTCGCGTCGGATCCGTTAACCGAGCGGCGGCGAACGTCAGACCGTGATAGGCGGACTGGGAACGCGGATCGGCGCGGTGTTGAGCGACGTATCGAGCACGGAGGGGCGGCTGGCGGTCACCGCGGCCATCGCCCTCGCGACGCTCGGCGTCGGCTGGCTGCTGCTGCCGCGGGCGGTCCGCGCCGGCGAGCAGACCGTCACCGACTGGGTCGGGCGGCTCCTCGACGAGCGGCTGTCGGAGTCGACGGAGGGCGCGGTGGAGACGCTGCGGGAGGGGATCCCCGCGTCGTTCCTCCTGCGGCTCGCGGTCGGACTCCTACAGCTCGCGCTGTTCGCGCTCGCGGGCGTCGCCGTGCTGACGCTGTGGGGCCGGTTCGCACTCGTGGTCGCGGTGCTGCCGCTCGTGGAGAACGCCGCCCGGGTCGGCGGGCAGGTGATCGCCTCGGCGCTGCTGCTCGGCGGTGCGTACGTCGTCAGCGACGTGGTGGAGACGTACGTCGGCGAGCTGTCGGCGGACAGCGACCGGATCACCGCCCACCAGGAACAGCTGCTCACCCGGCTCGCACAGGTCGGCCTGCTCGTGCTCGCGCTGATAACCGTCCTCGGCATCTGGGGCGTGAACCTCGGCGGCCTCCTCGTCGGGGCTGGGTTCCTCGGGATCGTCCTCGGGATGGCGGCCCGGCAGACGCTGGGCTCGCTCATCGCAGGCTTCGTGTTGATGTTCGCCCGCCCCTTCGAGATCGGCGACTGGGTGGCGATCGGCGACGAGGAGGGGTTCGTCACCGACATCACGATCATGAACACCCACATGCGCAACTTCGACGGGGAGTACGTCGTGGTACCAAACGACCTCGTCGCCAACCAGGCGATCACCAACCGGAGCCGGGAGGGGCGCCTCCGGATCCACATGGAGGTCGGGATCGGCTACGACGACGACCCGGACGAGGCCAGCGAGATCGCCGAGGATGTCTTAGAGAACATCGGCGTCATCGCGAACAACCCCCAGCCGTACGCGATCCCGTCCGGATTCGGCGACTCGGCGATCCTGCTTGACCTCCGGTTCTGGATCGACCCGCCGACCCCGCAGGCGCGGTGGCGCTCGAAGGCGCTCGCCGTCGAGCGGATCCAAGAGCGGTTCGCGGACGCCGGCATCTCGATCCCCTACCCGCAGCGGACCGTCTCGTACCCGCCGGAGAAGGCGGCGGCTGACGACACGGTCGAACGCGTCGAACAGACCGACGAAAACGGCGACGGGCGGTCGCGAGACCGACCGGCCTGACGCGCCGCCGCGGCGGCGCTCCCGCTACCCGTCTGGCCCCTTCTGCTACCCGCCGGACCCCCCTACCGGTCGGACGGACCGGTGTAGCCGCTCGGCAGCTCCGACCCGCGGCCGGTGAACAGCCGCTCGAACCGCTCGATCTTGTCCAACACGTAACTGAGCGCCGTGGTGAGCGAGTCCGCGCCGATCGAGAGCAGGTGGCGCGCCCCCTTCGTGCGGTCGGCGTGGTAGAAGCTGACCTCGCCCTCGGGGTCGGTGTTCCGCTCCGGCATCACCACGAGGTCCTGTCTCGTGGGGCCGTGACGGAAGACGAGCACGTCCGTGAGTGAGTCCGCGCCGTAGGTGACCACGTCGTGGAGGACGCTCCACTTCGGCGGCGTCTCCTCGGCGAGCGCGTCCGCGTCGACGACGTTCCGCATCGTCGTCGCCGCCGAGACGCTCTCCAAGCTCGAGGCGCGTCGCTTCCGAAGCCACGCGAGCAGTCGCTCGACGAGGTCGCGGAAGCCGTCCGGCCCCGAGAACCGGCCGGCCGACCGCTCCGCGGGCAGCGACCCCCGCGTCACTTCGGTCCGCTCTCCCATGCGAGTATCCCCGGTCCCATCGCGTTAATAGATATCGGTCGGTACTGTCGACCGCCTCGCCGCGGGGCGACCGGCCTCGCGGCTCAGCGGTCCCGACCGAACCCGGCCGCGACCGTCTCCTCGTCGACCGAGAGGACGGTCGGCCGGCCGTGCGGACAGGCGTACGGGCGGTCGCACTCGCCGAGACGGTCGAGCAGCCCCCGGAGGTCGTCGCGAGCGAGGTCCGAGAACTCGCCGCGCTTCAGCGACGGGTGACACGCCAGGTCCGCGAGCAGGTCGTCGCGCGCGTCTCGCGCCGTCCTCGGGTCCGCCCCGACGAGCGCGGCGAGCGCGTCGCGGAAGGCGTCGGCGTCGGCGGTCCGGCCGAACGGCGCCGGGACAGTCCGGAGGCGACGCGTGCCGCCGCCGAACGCCTCGGTCTCGAAGCCGAGCGCGGCGAGGTCGTCCGCGTGCGCCCTCGCGGCCGCCGCCTCGTCGGTCGACAGCGAGACGGTCGCGGGCGGGTCGAGCGGGGCCGTCGGCACCGGCTCGCCGTCGAACGCGCGGGCCAGCCGCTCGTAGTTCACCCGCTCGTGGGCCGCGTGGCCGTCGATCACGAGGAGCTCGTCGCCGGCCTCGACGAGGACGTACAGGTCGCGGAAGGTGCCTATCGGCACGGCGTCGGCGAACGCGCCGGGCCGCGAGCCGTCGTCCGCGCCGACCGGATCGAGGGCGCCGTCGAGGTCGGTGGCGACGTCCGCGGCCCGCCGGAGGTCCGCGCCGGTGAGCGCGTCCTCGACGACCGACGCGACCGCGTCGGCGACCGCGTCGGCGTCGCGGAGCCCCACCTCCCGCTTCGCCGGGTGGACGTTCGGGTCGACCCGAGCGGGCGGCAGCGACACGTCGACCGCGGCCACCGGCTCGCGGCCGTCGGGGAGGAGCCGCCCGTAGCCGTCGCGGACCGCGGCCGCGAGCCGGTCGTTCCGGACCGGGCGGCCGTTCACCGAGACGCGGACGTGATCGCGGGAGGACCGGGTGATCGACGGGTACGCCAGCGTGGCCGAGACCTCGACGCCGACGGCGTCTGCGTCACCCTCACCGCCGGGCGGCGCGTCGACGCTCGCGGCCACCGTCGTCGACCGGCTCGCGGTGTCGCGGTCGTACACGCCGAGCAGCGCGTCCGTGCGGTCGGTCCCCGGCGTCGACAGCGTCGTCGACCCGTCGTGGTCGAGCGTGAACGCCACCGACGGGTTCGCCAGCGCGTAGTCGGCGACGAGCGAGGAGATCCGCGCGAACTCCGCGTTCGCCCCCGCGAGTGACTCCCGACGCGCCGGCCGGGTCGCGAACAGGTCCTCGACGAGGACCGTCGTCCCGCGGGCGCGGCCCGCGGGTTCGACGCTGACACCGTCGGTCGAGTCGGACGCGCTCGACCGGTTCCCCCGGTCGGCGGTCCCGTCGACGACGACGCGGGTGCCGACCTCGTCGCCGGAACTCGTGACGACCTCCAGCCGGGCGGCCTCGGCGATCGCCGCGAGCGCCTCGCCGCGGAACCCCAGTGACGGGACGCCCACCGGGTCGCCGTCGGGCGCCAGCTTGCTCGTCGCGTGGCGCTCGACGGCCCGGGCCGCGTCCGCGCGGGCCATGCCCCGACCGTCGTCCGCGACGCGGATCCGGTCGGTGCCGTCGCCGTCGACCGCGACGTCGATCCGCGAGGCGCCCGCGTCGAGCGCGTTGTCGACGAGTTCGCCGACGACGCGGGCGGGTCGAGTGACGACCTCGCCGGCCGCGATCCGGTCGACGGTCGCCGGGTCAAGCCGACGGACGCGACTCTCGCTCTTGGACCGATCACCGGTACCCGACCGGCCGCGCTCGCCGTCTCGCTCACCCGTCATCGTCGACTCGCGACTGGAGGTCGTGGAGAGCGTTCAGCGCCTCGATCGGCGTCATCCGCGCCAGATCGAGGTCGCGAAGCTCCGCGGCGAGGCCGGGGGGCGCGCCGGCGGCAGGCCTGTCGTCGTCGCCGCCCGTCGGCTCCGCCCGCTCGCTTTCGGGCGGGGTGTCCGCCTCGGACCCGGATCGGCTGCCGTCCTCCGACGCCTCCTCCGCGAGGAACTCGCGCAGCGACGCGTCGCCGTCCCGGTCGCCCTCTGCCTCGCCCTCGCCCGACCGGTCCGCCGGGTCGACCGCGTCCTCGCGTCCGGCTCCGCTCGGCGCCCGCCACCGGTCCGCCTCCTCCGCGGCGACGAGGTCGCGGGCGCGGTCGACGACCGCCCCCGGGACCCCGGCGAGCTCCGCCACCTCGACGCCGTACGACGACGACGAGGCGCCCGGCACGACCCGGTGGAGGAAGGTAACGTCGCCGTCTTCCCGGGTGGCGGTGAAGTGGAGGTTGAAGACGCGCTCTCGCTCGTCGGCGAGGTCGGTGAGCCCGTGGTAGTGCGTCGCGAAGAGCGCGGTCGCGCCCAGCTCGTCGTGGAGGAACTCGGCGGCCGCGCGGGCGATGGCGCGCCCGTCGGTCGTGGCCGTGCCCCGGCCGACCTCGTCGAGGAGGACGAGCGAGTCGGGGCCGGCGTCGTGGAGGATCTCCGTCAGCTCGCTCATCTCTCGCATGAACGTCGACTGGCCGCCCGCGATGTCGTCGGAGGCCCCGACGCGGGTGAACACCCGGTCGAAGACGGGGAGCGTGGCGGCCTGCGCTGGAACGAACGACCCCGTCTGCGCGAGCACGACGGCGAGCGCGACCGACCGCATGTACGTCGATTTCCCGCTCATGTTCGGCCCGGTGATCACGGCGACGGAGCCGCGCGGGAGGTCCGCGTCGTTCGGGACGAACGCGTCCTCGGCCCGCTCGACGACCGGGTGTCTGCCGCCCTCGATCTCGACGCCCGCGGTGGCCGCCCCGTCCGCGTCGGGGGACTCGTCGACGCCCTCCCGCAGTTCGGGCCGGACGTAGTCGTGTTCGACCGCGACCGCGGCGAGCGACGCCAGCGCGTCGAGTTCGGCGAGCGCGTCGGCGAGGGCCTGGATCCGCTCGGTCTCGGCCGCGACGCGCTCGCGGACGTCGACGAACAGCTCGTACTCCAGCGCGTCCGCGCGCTCGGCGGCCCCGACGATCTCCTCTTCGCGCTCCTTCAGCTCCGGCGTGACGTAGCGCTCGCTGTTCTTCAGCGTCTGCCGACGCCGGTAGTCGTCGGGGACGCGGTCGAGGTTCGCGTCCGTCACCTCGATGTAGTAGCCGTGGACCTGGTTGTGGCCGACGGACAGCGAGTCGATCCCGGTGCGTTCGCGCTCGCTCGCCTCCAGATCCGCGACCCACTCGCGGCCCTCGCGCTCGGTGGCGCGCAGGTCGTCGAGGTCGCCGTCGAACCCCTCGCGGATCACCCCGCCCTCGGTGATCTCCTGCGGCGGGTCGGTCGCGATCGCGTCGTCGATCAGCTCGCGGACCTCGGTCAGCTCGTCGAGTCGGTCGCGGAGGTCGCGGAGGTGGTCGGTGCGGGGGAGGTCGGCGCCGTCCTCCGCGGCGGCCTGTTCGCCCTCGGCGCCCGCGAGCGTCGCCTTCAGCCCGGGGACGACCGCGAGCGTCCGGTGGAGCGACCGCAGGTCGCGGGCGTCGGCCCGCCCCCGCGAGACGCGGCTCACCAGCCGTTCGAGGTCGTAGGCGGTCGCGAGCGCGTCGGCGACCCCCTCGCGAGCGAGGCTCCGGTCGGCGAGTTCGCCGACCGCGTCGTGGCGGCTCCGGATCGCGTCGGCGTCGACGAGCGGGCGGCGGAGCCAGCGCTCGAGACACCGGCGCCCGAGCGCGCAGCTCGTCTCGTCGAGGGCGTCGAACAGCGTGTCGCTCGCGCCCAGCCCGCGGTTCTCGAACAGCTCCAGGCTGCGCTGGGCCGCCGCGTCGAGCCGGAGCCGGTCGCGGGGGTCGTACCGCCGGACCCGGGTCACGTACGAGAGCGGGCCGTCGTCGCCCTGCGTGTACTCGGCGTACGCGAGCACCGCGCCGGCCGCCCGTAGCTCCGCGTCCGCGTCGAAGCGCCGCTCGGGCGCGGGGAGGTACGGCTCCAGCCGCTCGGTCGCAGTCCGGCGGTCGAAGGCGCCGGCGTCGTAGTCGTGCGTCGTCCACCCGCGCTCCGCGTCGCTCGGCTCGAAGGCCGGCGCGTCCGGCCCCGCGATGAGTTCGGCCGGGGCGATCCGGTCGAGTTCGCCCGCGACCGCGTCCGGACCGCCGGACGTGACGAGGCACTCGCCGGTCGAGACGTCGACCGCGGCGAGCCCGACGGTCGTCTCGGCGGAGTCGTCGTCTTCGGCCGCCACCGCCGCGACGTAGTTCGTCGTCCCCGACTCGAGGAGGTCGTCCTCGACGACGGTCCCGGGCGTGATCACCTCGGTGACGGCGCGGTCGACGAGCCCCGACGCCTGCGCAGCGTCCTCGACCTGGTCGCCGAGCGCGACGCGGTAGCCCGCGTCGAGTAGCGACTCGAGGTAGGGGGCCGCGTTGTCGATCGGGATCCCGGCCATCGGGTAGTCGCCGGTCGAGTCGGACCGCTCGGTCAGCGTCACCTCGCAGACGCGGGCCACGGTCTCGGCCGCCTCGCAGAACGCCTCGTAGAAGTCGCCGACCTGAAACAGGACGAGGGCGTCCCCGTGGGCCGCACAGAGGTCGGCGTACTGCGAGAGCATCGGCGTGAGATCCTCGCGGGCGGCGGCGATCCCGGGCGGTAGCCCCGTCACCGTCTCCCTGTCCGCCGGTTCCATACGCCGTACCCGGGCGGCCGCGGTGATAAACGGTGCGGAGGCGAGGAGCGGCAAGCGAGTGGGGCCGCGAGGGAGCGAGCGGAGGCGGCGGGCGACGCGAACGCCCCCCCCCGACGTGACCCCCGCCTCGCCGGACGGCCGCTGTCGGGACTCTTACGGTCCTCCGTCCCCCAGTACGGCCGTGACGAACCGAACGATCGTCGTGGTGCTCGCCGGGGCGTTCGTCGGCATGACGGCGCTGCTCGTGATCGCGGGGATCGTCCTCCACCCGATCGCGTTAGCGCTCGCGCTGC
>NZ_NEWJ01000097.1:0-8854 GCF_002135045.1 Halorubrum sp. SD683 | reverse complement strand
TGGCGGGGGCGCTCGCGGGGTGGGCCGCGCTGGAGCTCTCGCTGCTCGGTGTCGGCGGCGTCTCGACCGGCGCGATCAGTCCGCTCAGCGCCGGGCTGTCGATCATGCTCTGCGGCGGCCTGACGTGGCTGGCCAGCGTCGAGGAACCGGCCGCCTTCTCGACTGCGCTTCTGGTCCTCGTGAGCGCGCGCGGCGACGCGGTGCTCGTGTTCGGCACCACCGTCGACCCGGCGGCGGCCTACGTCGTGGCCGTCGCGGTCTCCGGCAGTCTCGTCGCGGGCGCGTTCACCGTCTGGCGCACGCGGTTCTACGAGGAGCGCGCTCGCTACCTCTACGGGACCACGCAGGCTGACGACCATGTCCTGGTGCCGATGCGTGGGGAGACGAGCGAGGCGACCGCGTTCTTCGGTGCGCGGCTCGCGGCCGCCCACGATGCAGGGAAGGTTGTCCTCCTCGACATCGTCGACGACGCGGAGATGGCGGTCGCGGAGCGGGCAGTGTCCGCCGACCACGGCGCCGCGACGCCCGGAGACCTCCCGGACTCGGTGCGGGCGTCGTTCGACGGCGACTTCGAGGAGGAGGTCTCGGACCGAGCGGCGGCGGCGGCGGTCGAGCGGCTCGAACCTCACGCCGCGGAGATCCGAGCCCGGTTCGACGTGCCGTGCGAGGTGGTCGTCGCGGCCGACGGCGATCCGGCCCGGGTCGCCGTCGAGACCGCCCGCGCGACGAACTCGGACCTGATCGTGACGCCGTACGAGACCGAAGACGGCCTCCTCTCGCCGTTCGCCCGGGAGGTCTTCGCCGGTCCACTCGACGCCGTCGCGTTCCGGTCGACGACGGGCGTCCACACCTGGCGGCGCGTCCTCGTACTGGTCGCCCGGCCCGGCGACTCGGCGCACGCGATGATCGACTTCGCAGAGCGACTGGCCGGCGAGAGCGGCGGGGTGAGCGTCTGTACCTGTATCGACGCCGAGTCCGAGCGCAGACGGGCCGAGACGAAGCTGGCGAACCTCGTCGAGACCACGACGGGGCCGGTCGAGACGCGGGTCGCGCGGTCGGAGGTGACGGCGTTTCTCGGCGCGAACGCGGACGCCTACGACCTCGTCCTCATGGGGTCGAGCGGGGACCGCTCCGCGGCCTCGCGGCTCGTCTCTCCGCCGACCTTCGAGCGCATCCAGGACGTCCAGTGCGACGTGGCCATCGTGGACCGCGGGAACGCGGACCACGAGGTGCGGGTGTTACGAGAGGGGTGAGACCGTCGGCGGCGCGCGCGGCGGATCCCCTCTCGGCCAACCGCCGCCGCTCCTCCATTTATATACCTCCCGCCGCGTAGTTCGGTCGTGTCCCGCGTCACCGTCAGCATCGACCCGCACGTGCACTCCGAGGACAGCTATGACGGGCACGAGCCGGTCGATCTGATCTTGGAACACGCGGCCGAGATCGGGCTCGACGCGGTCGTTATCACCGACCACGACGTGATCCGCGAGTCGAAACGCGCCGCGGAGACCGCCGCCGAGTACGGGCTGATCGGCATCCCCGGCGTGGAGGTGTCGACCGCGCACGGCCACCTGCTGGCGATCGGCGTCGATCGAATGCCGCCGCGCGGCGAGCCGTACGCCGAGACGGTCCGGCGGATCCACGAGCAGGGCGGCGTCGCGATCGTTCCCCACCCGTTTCAGCGCTCGCGCCACGGCGTCCGTCAGCGCGACATCCCGACGCCCGGATCGGGCGACGGCTCCGGCGGGGAAGCGCCGGACGCCGAAACGTCCGGCGTGGACGCGGAACTGCCGGACGAGGACGCGGTCGACGCGGCCGGGGCCGCCGCGCCGGGCGCCGAGGTCGACGCCGTCGAGGTGTTCAACGCGTGGCTGTTCACGGGGTACCGCAACCGACGCGCGCGGCGGTTCGCGGCGAACCACGGCTACCCGGGGGTCGCCGCGAGCGACGCGCACCACCTCCAGTACGTCGGCCGGGCGTTCACTGAGCTGACGATCGAGGGGCGAGAGTCGGTCGGCGAGGTCACCGCGGACGACGTGCTGACGGCGATCCGCCGCGGCACGACGACCGTCGACGGCCGGCGCGCGCCGATCCGAATGGCGGCGAAACACTACGTCGGCGCAGCCGGACGCCGGTCCGGGTACTACGCGCGGACCGGCGCGGCCCGGGGCGCTCGGGCCACCAGGCGGACGACCCTCGGCGCGCTCACGGCCGCGAAGGTCGCCGCCCTCCAGTCGGTCCACCGGACTCGCCGGTTCCTCTCGTGGTTCGCCTGACCGGGCGCGTCGGCGGCCGGGGGCGTCGGCGAGCGGCCGCGACCGAGGGTCCGAACGACGGCGCCCGCGGAGAACGGGGTTTTTGCCCGCGGCCGCGAATGTGTGAGCATGAGCCACGACAGACGGGAGTCCGGGTTCAAGCGGCGGACCCGGGTCGCGGACGCGAGGGCGACGCTGCTCGACGCCGTCGCGCCGAACGACCGGACGGAGACGGTCCCGGTCGAGGCGGCCGACGGCCGCGTCGTCGCCGAACCGATCGACGCGCCGGCGCCGGTGCCGGGGTACGACCGCGCCGCGATGGACGGGTACGCCGTCCGCGCGAGCGACACCTTCGGCGCCGGCGACCGATCGCCGGCGGTCCTGACCGCCAAGCCCGCCGAGGCGGACGCGGTCGCGCCCGGCGAGGCCGCTCGGGTCCACACCGGCAGCGCAGTCCCGGAGGGCGCGGACGCGGTCGTGATGATCGAACAGGTCGAGTCGGTCGGCGGCGAGGTGGAGGTGTTCGAGCCGGTCGCGACCGGCGAGAACGTCGGCGAGGCCGGCGAGGACGTCGCCGACGGCCAGCGTCTCTACGAGCCCGGCCACGCCCTGCGCCCCTCCGACCTCGGCCTGCTGCGCTCGGTGGGCCTCGACACCGTCACGGTCCGGGAGCCGCCAGAGGTCGCTGTGATCCCGACCGGCGAGGAGCTGGTGGAGTCGGATCCCGGCCCCGGCGAGGTGATCGAGACGAACGGGCTCACCGTCTCCCGGCTCGTCGAGCGCTGGGGCGGCGAGGCGCGCTACCGCGACGTCGTCACCGACGACCCGGAGGCGCTGCGCGAGGCCGTCGCCGCCGACCTCGACGCCGACGTGGTCGTCACCACCGGCGGCTCGTCGGTCGGGGAGCGGGACCTGATCCCCGAGGTCGTCGGCGACCTCGGCGAGGTGCTGGTCCACGGCGTCGCGCTGAAGCCCGGGCACCCAGTCTGCCTCGGCCGCGCCGAGGGGACGCCGATCGTGTCGCTGCCCGGCTACCCGGTCGCGTGTATCGTCAACGCGGCGCAGTTCCTCCGCCCCGCGATGAAGCGCGCGGGCGGGGCCGACGTAGAGCCGTTCCCGACGCGGCGCGCGACGCTCGGCCGGAAGGTCGCGAGCGAGCCCGGTGTACGGACCTTCGCGCGCGTGTCACTTTCGGGTCCCGACGACGGCCCCGACGGGGACGCGGCGGTCGACGACGCGCTCCCGACCGCGACGCCGACCCGCGCGAGCGGCTCCGGCATCCTCTCTAGCGTCGCGCTCGCTGACGGCTGGGTGGTCGTGCCCGAGCCGCGGGAGGGGCTCGACGCCGGCGAGTCCGTCGACGTCGAACTGTGGGAGGTGACGGAATGAGCGACCGCAAGGAGTTCCGGGACCTCGCGACCCCCGAGGCCGCGCGCGAAGCGATCGAATCGCTCGACCTGTCGCCGACCCCGGAGACGGTTTCGCTGGCGGACGCCCGCGGTCGCGTTCTCGCCGAGCGCGTCGACGCCGCGATCGACGTGCCCGGCTTCGACCGCGCGTCGATGGACGGGTACGCCGTCCGCGCGCGGGAAACCTTCGGCGCGGACGAGGCGGATCCCGCCGAACTCGACCTCGTCGGCGCGGTCCACGCGGGCGCCGCGCCCGACGTGACCGTCGAGCCGGGGACCTGCGCGGAGATCTCCACCGGCGCCGTCATGCCCGACGGCGCCGACGCGGTCGTGATGGTCGAGCGTACCGACGAGCTCGGTTCGGGCGGGGACGGGGTCGACGACGACGGTCCCTCGCGGATCGCTGTCCGCACGTCGGTCGCGCCGGGCGACCACGTGATGACAGCCGGGACCGACATCGCCGCCGGCGCCCGCGCGCTCGGACCGGGCACGCGGCTGACGCCCCGCGAGATCGGGCTGCTGTCGGCGCTCGGCGTCGACGAGGTCCCGGTCGAGGGGCGGCCGCGGGTCGGTATCGTCTCGACCGGCGACGAGCTGGTCCGCCCGGGCGAGGCGCTGAACCCGGACCGCGGGGAGATCTACGACGTGAACTCGACGACGATCGCCGCCGGCGTCGAGGAGGCGGGCGGCGAGCCGGTCCTCTACCCGCACGCCGGCGACGACTACGACGAGATGGAGCGGCTGCTGCGCCGGGCGGCCGACGAGTGCGACCTCGTGCTCTCGTCGGGGTCGACCTCGGCGAGCGCGGTCGACGTCATCTACCGCGTGATCGAGGCGCGCGGGGAGCTCCTGCTCCACGGCGTCGCGGTCAAGCCCGGGAAGCCGATGCTGATCGGCCGGCTCGACCGGGGCGGCTCCGACGGCGGCGACGGCGACGAAGGCGTCGGCGAGGACGCCGCCCGGAACGATGCCTCGGTCGGCGAGTCCGCGTACGTCGGCCTCCCCGGCTACCCGGTGTCCGCGCTCACCATATTTCGCACGTTCGTCGCGCCCGCGATCCGCGACGCCGCCGGCCAGCCCGAGCCCGCGACGGCGACCGTCGAGGGGCGGATGGGCGTGAGCGAGCGCTACTCGGAGGGCCGTCTCCGGCTGATGCCCGTCTGCCTGCTCGACCTGGACGACGACGCCCCCCCGCTCGTCTACCCGGTGGACAAGGGGTCCGGCGCGACGACGAGCCTCGTCGAGGCTGACGGCGTCGTCGCGGTCGACCCGGACACGGAGGTCCTCGACGCCGGTGAGGCGGTCGAGGTACAGCTGTTCTCGCCGGACGTGCGCCCGCCGACGCTGCTCGGCGTCGGCGAGGACGACCCCGCGCTCAACCGCCTGCTCGACCGCCTCGCGAACCCGCGGTACCTCGCCGTCGGCTCGCGCGAGGGGCACCGCCGCCTCCGTGACGGCGTCCCCGACGTGGCGGTGACCGCCGGACCGACCGACCGCGAGGTCGGCGCCGAAGCCCTCGGCGGCTGGACCCGCGAGTGGGGGCTTGTCGTCCCCGACGGCAACCCGGAGGCGGTGACCGGGATCGCGGACCTCGTCGGCCGCGACCTCCGCTTCCGGAACCGGCCCACAGTCTCGGGCCTCCGTCGGAGCCTCGACACGGCGCTCGACGACCTCGCGGACGAGCGCGACGCCGACCGCCGGGACCTCGCCGAGCGGATCGACGGCTACGAGCGGACCGCGAAGGCGTTCGAGAGCCCGGTCCGCGCGGTCGTCGCGGGCGACGCGGACGCCGGGCTCGGGCTCCGCGAGACGGCGGAACGGCTGGGTTGTGCGTTCGTCCCGCTCGGCGAGCAGTCGGTCGTCGTCAGGGCGGCCCCCGATCGCGCCGGCCGCGAGCCGGTCGCGGCGCTGGCGGCCGCACTCGACGGTGACGGCGGTCGCGGCGGGATCGACGCGATCCTCGCCGACCTCCCGGGCTACTCGCGGAACAGCCGAAACGATCCCTGACCGACGACGACCTCGCCGCGGTCCCCGTCGACGCCGCTGGTGACGGTCATCTCGCTGACGCCGATGGAGCCGCCGGCCCGGATCACTTCGGCCTCCGCGCGGAGGTCGCCGGTCGCGGGGCGGAGGTAGTTCGCGTTGAGGTTCACCGTCGCGACGCCGCCGTCGAGCGGGTCCTCGAACGTCGTGCGCTGCGCGACGCCGCCGGCCGTGTCAATCAGCGTCGCTGCCACGCCGCCGTGGATCGTCTGCCCGTCCGTGTTCGTGAGCTTCTCGTCGAAGGGGATCGAGAGCACGACGCGCCCGCGCTCGACCGTCTCGACCGACGTGTTCAGCCACGAGAGGTAGCCGTGTTCGTCCTCTAACTTTTGTTCGACGAACCGCGTCGCCGCGTCGGGGAGCGGGTGCATCTCCGCGATGTCCGTCTGATCCATGTCCCGCCGGTCGTCCCGGGACGGCTTGTACCCCCCGGAAACGGGCGACAACCGGCGATCGATTGACGGCCTCGCTCACCCGACGCCGAGCCGGATCGGGTCGTCGCTTGGCACGAGCTCGACCGTCACCGACTCGCCGATCGCGAACGAGCGGTCCGGACAGACCAACTTGACGCCGAAGCGCTCGCCGCGCGCGGCGAACAGGGAGAGCCCCACGATGCGATCGCCGTTCGCGCGGACGTCGACCGCCCCCCACTCGACCCGTGGCGCCCCGGACGACCCCCCGCCGTGGGCGGCCGCGGTTCCGATCCGGGTCCCGAGGAGGGACACCGCGTCGCCCGACCGCGGGCGTCGCTCGTCTCTTCCGTCCTCGCCGGGCGCCGCGTCGCTCGCCGCGAACGTCCCGCCGCCCGCGTAGTGCGTCAGCCCGCCGTCGAGCGGGACCCCCCCGTCGCTCGCGAGCGCCGCGAACGACGGTCCGGGCTCGGTCCGCCGCGGGCCGGCGAGCACGACGTGGGTCGGCCCCCGCCCGACGACGGTTCCGGTCCCGTCCCACGCGACCCGCTCCACGGGGAGGTCCGCGGCGACCGGGAGCGACCCGCTCGCTCGGAGGGGGTTCGCGTCCGGCGGGCGGAACCCGAGGTGGACGTGGTCGTCGACCCACTGGCCGAAGAAGCCCGAGCGGGTCGTCGGGCCGAGCGCGTCGCCGACGGTGACCCGGTCGCCCGGCGTCACCGCCGGGATCACGTGGAGGATCCGCGCGACGGTGCCGGAGGGCGCGCCCGCGCGAGCACACCACTCATCGTCGAGGCCGACGACGATCAGGTGGTCCTCGTCGGCCGCATACGGACGGTCCGGACAGCCGACGGTGCGGACCGCGCTGACGGTCCCGGCGACCGGAGAGCGGCCGACCCCGTCGCCCGGGTAGAGGTCGACGGCGCGACCGCGTTCGTGGGCGGGGTACGGGGAGTTGAACCGCGAGAACTTCTCGTATTGCTCGACGACCTCCGCGGGGAGCGTGACGGTCGCCTCCGGCGGGTCGGTCACGGGTCGGCGACCTCCATCCTCTCGATCACGAACCGCGCGCCGCCGGCGTCGGACTCGGCGACCGAGAGCGTCCAGCCGTGCGCCTCGGCGATGTCGCCGACGATCGCCAGCCCCAGCCCGGTGCCGCCGCCGAGCGACACGCCGCGCTCGGTGACTCGCTCGCGCTCCTCGGCCGGGATCCCGGGACCGTCGTCGCCGATCGAGAGCGCGGCCCGGTCGCCGCCCCGGGTGATAGCGACCGTGACGGCCACGTCCTCTCCCGCGTGTTCGATCGCGTTGCGGAACAGGTTGGAGGTCAGCTGTTCGAGCCGGTCGCGGTCGGCCAACGCGGTCGCGTCGCCCTCGACGGTCAGCGTCGCGTCGGCGGTCTCGAGCCGCGACCAGACGCGTCTGACCGTCCCGTCCAGCGAAACCCGGTCGAGGTCGTCGACCGTCTCCCCCGCCGTCGCCAGCGCGAGGAGTCCCTCGATCATGTCGTCCATCCGCTCGTGGGCGTTCGCGGCCCGCTCTAAGGCGCCGTCGGGGTCGCCGTCGCGCTGGCGGGCCAGCTCGACGGCCGCAGACGCGGCGGCGAGTGGGTTTCGCAGGTCGTGCGAGACGACGCCGGCGAACTCCTCTAACCGCTCGTTCTGCCGTTCGAGCTCCGCCTCCCGGCGTTCGAGTTCCGCCTGTCGCCGCTCCCGCGCGGTCACGTCGCGGAGCAGGAAGACGTGGCCGCGGTCGGTCCCGCGCGGGTCCGTGATCGGGTTCTCTTGGATGTCGAACTCGCGGTCCCCGATGGCGATCGGGTGTTCGACGCCGGACTCCAGCCGCGGGAACACGTCCGACAGCGACGAGCCGACCGCGTCGGGCGGGAGGAGCGACTCGGCGGCGGGGTTGAGGTCGCGGATCCGCCCGTCGGAGCCGGAGACGATCACCGGGTCCTGCATCACCTCGACCGCGGTGTCGCGCGCGACGACCGCGGCGTCGAGGGTGCCGAGCCAAAAGACGGTGCCGTAGAGGAACACGCCGTGGATCACGAACGCCGTCGGCAGCCACGAGAGGTCCCCGTAGCTCCCGACGTCGACGAACGTCACGGCCCCCGCGAGGAACGGGAACAGCGTGCCGAGCAGCACGACGAACGTCTGGAGCCGGTAGCGGTTCCCGGTCCGGTCGTAGAGGTCGACGACGAGGGACGCGCCGGCGAGACACAGCGCGTACGCGAAGAGGACGAACGCGCCGCCGGCGGGACCCAACCCGTATCCGAGCAGCGTGAACGGGCCGTCGGCGACGGGGGCGACGGAGCGCCGGGCCAGCCCGTGGGTCCCGCTCGACCACGCGAGGAGGACCCAGACGAACGCGGGGGTCGCGAGCGCGACGATCCGGTTCTCCGTCCGCCAGCGTTCGCGCCCGGTGAACGCCAGCGCGAACGCCATCCAGAGGACGGGAAGCGCGCCGAGGAGCGGCGTCGCGAGGCTGAGCGCGACGCGCATCGCGAGCTCACCGGACGCGGCAATCTGGAGGCCGTACAGCAGCGACGCGCCGCCGCCGCTGAGGAGGTACAGCGCGACCTCGAGGCCGCCGGGCTCGTCGCGCTCCCGCCACGCGACCCGACCGAGCCAGAGCCCGATGACGCCGGCCAGCAGGCAGGCGGTCAGGTACGCCTGAACCGGCAGGGCGCTCAGGTCGCTCATCGATACCGGTACCACTTCCAGCGCCGACCAAACCG
>NZ_NEWJ01000096.1:0-8964 GCF_002135045.1 Halorubrum sp. SD683 | reverse complement strand
TTCTAAGTGAGCTGCCGGGACTTCGGGAGCGTTCGCCGTTGATCCGCTCTCAACGACTTATACACGACCGACCAAAAATCGCGATCCGAACCCGTCTCAGGCCGTTTCCATTTCCTTTTCGAGCTCGCGGAGCTTCTCGATGCGGTTCTCCGTCGAGGGGTGCGTGGAGGCGATCTTGCCGACGAAACCGGCCTTGATCGGGATGATGAAGAACGCGTTCATCTCCGCCTCCTCGCGGAGGTCCTCCTCGGGCACCCGGTCCATCCGCCCGTCGATCGTCATCAGCGCCGAGGCGAGCGCTCCGGGCTTCCCGGTGATGAGCGCCGCACCGCGGTCGGCGGAGTACTCACGGTACCGCGAGAGCGCGCGGATGAGCAGGAACGAGATCACCCACACCAGAAGCGACGCGACGATGGCCACGATGACGGGCGCTCCCTGCCGGTTGTCGCCGCCGAGCAGCCACCCCCACCGCACGATGAAGAAGGCGATAGTGGAGAGGAACGACGCGATGGTCATCACCATCACGTCGCGGTTCTTGACGTGGGCGAGCTCGTGGGCGAGCACGCCGTCGAGCTCGTCCTCGTCGAGGCTCTCCAACAGTCCGGTCGTCACCGCGACGGTGGCGTTCTTCTTGTTCCGGCCGGTCGCGAACGCGTTCGGGACGCGGGTGTTCGCGACCGCGACGGTCGGCTTCGGCAGGTCGGCCTGCTGGCTCAGGCGCTCGATCCGGCGGTGGAGGTCCGGGTACTCGTCCGGGTCGACCTCGCGGGCGCCCATGCTCCGGAGCGCGAGCTTGTCGCTGAAGAAGTACTGCGCGAGCGAGAACGCGCCGAACATCGCGAGCGTGAAGATGATCCCGACGTTGAACACCTCGATCAGGACGCCGATGAACACGACGTAGAGGGCGAAGAGGAGGAACATCGTGAACCCCATTCGTCCACGGAGCCCCCAGTCTGTCTTCCAGTCCATACCCCAAGATTACCGCTCGGCGCGTTAAAGCCTGCCGGAGCCGGGGACGATGCGGCACTGAGGCGCCCGCCCGCGGCGGTGCGGTTTTCGGCGCAACGCTGCGTTTTTGCCCCGCGACCGCGACGGCGACGCATGGACACCGTTCTCGTCACCGGCGGCCGCGGCGCCTCCGGGCGCTGGGTCGTCGACCGGCTCGCGGGCGATTACGAGGTCGTCGTCGTCGACTACGACCACCCGGGCCTCGGCGTCAACCCCGCCTCGAACGTCTCGTTCCGCGCGGCCGACCTCGCCGAGCGCGAGCAGGCGCTCGACGTCGTCGCCGCCGTCGACCCGGACGCCGTCGTCCACTGGGCGGCGATCCCCGTGGCCGGAACCCACCCCGAGGGGCGGGTGTTCGAGACGAACGCGCTCGCCGCGAAGCACGTCCTCGACGCCGCCGGGCGAGCGGGCGCGCCGGTCGTTCAGGCCTCCAGCGACGGCGCGTACGGCTTCTTCTTCGCCGAGCCGACGCCGTTCCCGGATGAGCTGCCGGTCACCGAGGGACACCCGCTCCGCCCAGAGGACCCGTACGGGCTCTCGAAGGTGACCGCGGAGGCCGCGGCGGGCGCGGTCGCGCGCCGCCACGGCGTGTCGGCGGTCTCCGTCCGCCCCTCGTGGATCCAGTACCCCGGCGACTACGCCTGCCGCGCGGACGAGTACGTGACCGACCTCGAGGCGGGCGCGGGCAACTTCTGGTCGTACGTCGACGTCCGCGACGTCGCCGACCTCGTCGCGGCCGCGCTCGCGGACCTCCTCGGCGACGACTCGGCCGTCGCGCTCGGCACCCACGAGGCGATCAACTGCGTCGCGGCCGACAACGCGCTCGGTCGCCCCCTGCTCGAACTCCTGCGCGAGTCGTACGGCGAGGTTTCCGACGACTGCGCGGTCGACGGGAGCGCGCTCGCGGAGGGCGACGACCGCGGCGCGTACGCGGTCGCGAAGGCGGAGCAGCTGTTCGGGTGGACGCCGTCGCGGTCGTGGCGCGACGCGGCCGACGAGGCGGTCACCGAGCCGGCACTGTTCGAGGGGTGACTCGGCCGGGCGACAGCGACCGATTTCCGGTCAGATCGACAGGATCGCGTTGACGAGGGTCCGCGTCGCGATGGCGGTCACGGAGCCGAGCCACGTCAGGAGCACGAAGTGGATGTAGCCGTTCGCGGGGTTCCCGCCGTCGATCCGGCGGATCATCTGCGAGGAGAGCGCCGCGTTGAACAGCACGACGGTGAGGAGGAGGTACTCGATGAGCGGGATGTCGTAGGCGCCGGGGTAGACGATCTGCCCGATGTCCATCTGGTCGAGCCCGAAGTCGGCGGTCAAGTCCGCGAGAATCGCAACGATCTCCAGCCCGATGAAGAAGGCGAACGTCGCGGCCGCGGTGATCCCGTACAGCAGTCCGATGAACGTCATCGCCGCCTGCCGGCGCTGCTCGCGCAGCTGGTTGACGGCGTTCATGTTCTTCGAAATCAGCTCGCCGAGCATCTTCGGGTCCCCGCCCATCCGCCGGCCCACGAGGTACATCTCGGAGAACTTCTGGATGAGGTACGAGCGCGTGTCTCGCGTGAACGCCCGCCACGCGCCCTCGGTGCTGATTCGCATGTTGAGCCGGCGGTAGAGCCGCTCGATCGACTCCGAGAGCTCCCCGAAGTTCTTGTCGCGCAGCGTCGTCAGCACGTCGGTGGTCGTCGACTGCTTCGCGCTCTCGGTCGCGCCCAGCGCGCGCACGAACGACGGGAACTCGCCGTCGCGGGCGGTGATCGCCTGCTCCTCGCTCCGAAGGACGACCCCGGTGATGATCAGCGGCGAGATGGGGACCGCGAGGTACAGCGGCAGCCGCACGTCGTCGAGGAAGAAGAGGAGACCGGGAAGCCCGGGCCCGTACCCGAACATCCCGGCGGCCGTGATCCCGATGAGGAGGAACGAGAGCGCGCCGCCGCCGATCAGCGACCCCCACAGCTTCAGGTCGCCCGGGGAGCGCTCGTCGGGGTGGTACCAGATCGGGTCGTACGGCGATGTGGCGCGGATCATCGCGTAGAAGCCGAGCTGGACGAAGACGAACAGCACGATGACGGCCGCGACAGTCGCGGTCGGGTCGTTACCGGTGAGGATCGGGAGGACGACCGCGAACACGAGGGCGAACGTCATCGAGAGGATCATCGACATGTACAGGTCCTTCATCACCTCCAAGTTCGAGAGCGCGGACTCGTAGCGGGTCTCGTACTGTGCTAGCATGACGTCCTGCTCAGAGACGAGGAACTCCTCCAGCGACTGCCCCGCGCCCATGGTGTAGCCGAGGCGGTCGAAGAAGTCGGCCATCGCGTCGGAGGGGACCTCCTGAGCCCGACGCCGACACGCGTCGTCGAGGCTCTGGTTCCACGTGTCGACGAGGTGGACGACGCGACCGATCTCCTCGGCGGCGACGCCGTACTCCTCCTCTTTCGCCAGCGTCCGGAACACCTCCATCCGGTCGATGTTCGTCGTCGACAGCACCGTCATGTGCGTCATCACGAGATGTAGTTGGTTGTCGATCTTCGTCTCCAGACTGGAGAGGTAGATCTTCGGGTAGATCACCGCCGCGAACAGGATGAGCCCGCCGAACATCGGGATCGGGACCCGGGCGGCGAAGGGGAGCGGCAGCGCGACCAAGCCGACGACGCTCGCGAGGAAGACGAGCACGGCCGGGAACAGCACGAGCCCGACGTACTTCCCCTTGGATATGTCGAGCTGCTCGTACGACTCCATGACCTCGGAGGTCAGTTGGGCGGCCGTCGCGAGCCCGTCGCCCACCTGTTTCACCGCCATCGTCAGCGTCCCTCCGGCGCCCTCGCGGGCGGTTCGTCACCGAGCATCGTCACGTGTCCCCGAGCATCGTCACATCGTGTTCCGGTGCATGTCGAAGGGGAGCCCCTCGACGCCGTCACGCTGGAAGGAGTTGATCGCGTCGTTCACCTCGTGGTAGCCCAGAATGCCCTCCTGAATCATCCGCTCGATGAGCTCCGCACGGAACTCCAGGTCGTCGTAGATGTCGCGGGTGTCGGCGTAGCCGAGCAGCGTCGCGATCTGCTCTTCTAACACGTAGGAGTTGTTCATCCCCTGGAAGACGATCTCGTCTTCGACGGGGTCCCAGCTGAACACCTCGCGGGTGACGACCCCCTCCATCTCCTTGGAGTACCCCTCGATCTCCTGGACGCTCGTCACGCGGCGCAGGACTTGGTCGCCCTGCTTCACGCGGTTCTGGAACAGCGCCACGTCGGCATTGTCCATGAACGTCTCCGGGACGTTGATCGGCTCGGAGGTGAACCGCTGGATCATCGAGACGATGTCGGACGCGTGGAACGTCAGCATCACGGGGTGGCCGGTCTGGGCCGCCTGGAACGCCATGCGCCCCTCGGCGCCCCGGACCTCGCCCACGATGATGTAGTCGGGGCGCGACCGCAACGCCGCGGCGACCAGATCGAACATATCCACGTCGGTGGATCCCTCGGCGCCGCCCTCACGGGTCAACAGCTGCTGCCACGTGCTGTGCGGCGGGATGACCTCCGCGGTGTCCTCCGCGGTGTATATCTTCGAGTCGTCCGGGATGTACGAGAGGATGGCGTTCAGCGTCGTCGTCTTCCCGGACGCCGTCTCCCCGACCACGAATACCGTCTGCTCGTTCTCTAGGCAGAGCCAGAGGTACGCCGCCAACTGCGGCGAGAGCGTTCCCCAGTTCGTGATCTGATTGATCGACAGGGGCACCTCGTCGCCCTGCCGGATCGTGAGCGAGGACCCCTTCAGCGAGACGTCGTCGGAGTAGATGATGTTGATACGCGAGCCGTCGGGCAGCGTGGAGTCGACGATCGGATCGGAGTCGGAGAGGGGGTCGCCCATCCGCTCGCCCATGTTCCGCAGCCAGTTGTCGAACTCCTCGGGGGTACCGAAGTCGACGGTCGTCTCCAGCATCCCGAAGGTGCCGTGGTCGACGTGACACTCCTTGGGGCCGATGACGTGAATGTCCTCGTTGGCCGGGTCGCGCATGATCGGTTCGAGGGGGCCGAGCCCGACGATGTCGCGGTTAAGCCGGTATCGGATGTTCTCGTAGGTCTCCTCCGTGACCGAGAGTTTCCCCATGTTGAGGACCTTCGAGAGGTTCCCGCGGAGTCCGCCGTTCTGCTCGTCGATGTGCGTGACCTCCTCTAACAGCTCCTCGATGAGGTCGTCGTACTCGGCCTCGTTGTCCGGAGCGGTGTGTTGACCGCTCACGGTGAGGAGCCGGTTTTTCACCTCGTTGAGGATCTCGGCCTGCGAGCCGGAGAGCTCCGGCTCGATGGCGTAGTACTTCGTGTCCTGCCCGAGGTCGCCGTAGATGTGGCTGTAGATGGGGCCGCCGACCGGATAGATGACGTTCGGCCGGTTGGACTCGTACTCGTCTTTCGGCTCCTCGATGAACTGCGGGAACTCCCCGGTGATCTGTTTGAACTCCCGGAGGTGCTCCCGGAGGTGCGGCCGCCGCATCGCGGCCTTCCGGAGCTCGTCGGACGGTTTGGCGGTGCCGTGTTCGGTCATGTCCCACGCTCGGTTGTCGCGGTGGTCGCAGTCCGCGCGCGCGGACCGGCTGTGCGTCTGCGGGCCATGTGTTAGGCGACGCTGCGGCTCTCAATGACGATTCCGGTTCCGGAACGCACCGAGAACCCGATCGTGTCGCCGACCTGTTCGCCCATGCCCGCGAACCGCTTCACGTTGATCTGCCGGCGGATGTCGTTGCCGACCTCGATCATCTCCAGTTCGAGGAACACGTCGGCGATGGAGCGGAACGGGCCGATCGCCTCGTCGTCGACCGCCGAGGGGTCGACGGTGAGCACCACCACCTTCCCCTGCGAGATGATCTCACGGAAGAAGGAGATGATCTCGAGGGCGGCCTGCCGCTCCTCGTTCTTCCGAACGAGCGCCTCGAACGTTGGGTCATTGCGGAAGATGGCGTCGAACGTGTCGAGGAAGACGACGTCGGAGTTCCACATCGCCTCCGCTTCCATCAGCCGCTTGAGCAGCTCCTTGCGCTCGCCGTCGCCGTCGGAGAACGCGCCGCCGGAGTCGAAGTCGGCGTGGAGGAAGAGCAGCTCCTCTTGGAGGAGCGGCTTCACCATGTCGTACTCCAGCGAGTGCATCTGGTCGATGAACCCGCGGACGGTGAGCTCCGTCGACATCATCGTCACCGAAGCGCCCTCCTCGACGAGCCCGTAGGCGAACCGCTGAGAGATGGCGCTTTTCCCGGCCCCGTAGTCGCCCTCCATGAGGACGATGCTCCCGCGGGGGATGCCACCGCCGAGCTCCTTGTTGAGTCGGTCGCGCTCGCCGAGGCCGAGCGAGAGGAGGTTGTCGTGGGGCATCTCAGTTACCCCCCACGCGGAACTGGAACAGCTCCTCGTCGCCGTTCACCGAGAGGTACACCCGGTGGTCGCCGTCGGCGAGCCCGCCGTTCACGCCGTCGATCTCGCTGACCTCGATCGTGAGGCGGAGCACGTCGCCGCGGCTCCATGCGTTCGCGCCGTCGACGGAGACCAGCTCTCCGGAGAGCTTGCTTGGCCGCACGTACCCGCCGTCGAAGACGACGTCGAGGTCGGAGCCGTCGGGCGCGAGGCGGTAGGTGCCGGTGTTCTTTATCAGGAGCGTCACGTTGCCCTCGGTCGCGTTGTACACCCCCGCGCTCGGGTCGGAGATGATCGTCACGTCGGTCCGGAGCTGCTCGGTCGCGTCGAGCCCCGCGTCGTCGACGGCGGCGCTCACGCGGTCGACGCCCGTCGTGATCGTCCCGACGACGCCGGCGGCGATCACCAGGCTGGCGATGAACAGGATGAGGTGCGAGACCGGGACGCTGGCCATCTACGCGCTCACCTCCGTCACGGTCGCGGCGTCGCGGACACCGGACTCGACGACGAGGACCACGCGGGTCTCCCCGCCGACGATGTCGGTCTCCACGGTGTCGCCGACCGTCACCGACAGCGTCTCGTCGCCCAGCCAGAGCGCGGTGTCGGCGTCGCCGTCGACGGTCGTGGCAGCGTTCGAACCCCCGACGTCGACGTACTCGTTGCCGACTAGGAGCGTCGCGTCGTCGGCGACGAGTCCGATCGAGCCCTCGTTGGTGGCGTTGACAGTGAGCTCGCCGGTCGTCGCGTTGAACGTCGCGCTCGTCACGGAGAAGTCGGTGTTCTGCCGTTCGAGCGCGCGCTCGTTGACGCCGTGTTGCGCGTCAGAGACTCGCTCGATCCCGTTGGACGCCACAGGGTAGAACGTCGTGAACGCGAAGAACAGCCCCGCGACGATGATGGCCGTAGACGCGGAGACGCTAACGCCCATCTCCCCACCCTCCGTCGGCCGGATCGGCGCGGTCGGAACGGGGATTCGGGTCGTTCATCGGTCGCGTGGAACCGTTCCGCTCGCGCCGGTCGTCGCGGGGAGCGTCGCCGCGGTTCGCCCCGCCGTCGCGGTCCGCGCCGTTCGTACCGTGGCCCGCGCCGTTCGTGCCGTGATCCGCGCCGTTCGTGCGTCGCTCGCGCTCGTCCGGGGCCTCTCGGCGACCGGACGGCTCGTGCCCGTTCCGCTTCGGGGCCGAGCGGTCGCGGCGGTCGCCGCGGGCCGGGTCGGCGCGACCGCCGCGGCGGCCTCGGACCGGCCCGCCGCCGACGATCGAGCCGCCGGCGAGGTCGTCCCAGCGGTCGAGGAGGACCGTGTGGCTGCTGGTGCCGTTGAGCTGGGTCACGTACCGGAGGCTGCGGGTGTGATGTTCTCGGACGAGCCGGTCGGTGCCCGGACGGTCGACGAGGTTGCGGTCGATCGTGCCGAACCCGGAGAGGAAGTCCCGGAGCCGCGCCGCGGCGTCGGGACCGATCCACTCGATCCGCTCGTAGTAGTTGATGGCGCGCACCGCGTCGGTGACGTCGCTCTCGGAGACGAGGAACTCCAGCCACTCCATCACAAGGAGGTCCCCGACGTAGTCGCCCGGGAGTTCGGTGAGGTACGGCTTGCCGCGGCCGCCGCTCCCCGAGAGGTCGTCCTCACCGACGTACTCGAAGCCGCCGGACGCCTCAGCGGGGTCGCCGCCGGGTCGGCGGTCGGGGGCGGGATCCGGTTCGGCGCCTCGCGCCGGTTCGGGGTCCGCCGGTTCGCCGAAGTCGTCGCCACCGGTCTCGGCCCCGAGGTCGTCTCCGCCGAGGTCGTCACCGAACCCGTCGTCCGCGGCCCCGTCGTCGAACGAGTCCGTTTCGTCGCCGGGGTCGTCGAACGAGTCGTCCCCGTCGTCGAACGGGTCCTCGTCCGCGGCGTCGTCGCCCTCTTCGGCCCAGTCGGCCTCCCCGGAGTCGTACTCCTCTTTCAGTTCGCTGAAGCTCTTTCCGTCGTCGTTCATATCGTCTTCCTCGTCCGCCGTTTCGGTCTCGGACGCGGCGTCGTCCGTGCTGTCGTCATCCAGTTCCTCGAAGTCGTCGTCGAGGTCGTCGAACCCGCCGTCGTCGATATCCTCGTCGAGGTCGTCGAACCCGTCGTCGTCGACGTCATCGTCGAGGTCGTCGAACTCGTCCGCCTCCGCGTCCGCGTCCGCTTCCTCGTCGAGGAGGTCGTCGTCGAAGAACCCGTCCGCGTCGGCGTTCGCGACGTCCTCGTCGAGGTCCTCCTCCTCGCCGCCGTCTTCGTCGTCGAAGATGCCGAACGACCCCTCGCCGCCGCCGGCGACGCTGTCGAAGCCGCCGGAGTCGTCGACGAAGGGGTTGATGCCGCGGGTGACCATCTCGTAGATGTCGAGCAGGTTGCGGACGTCCTCCTCGATGTCGTCGACGGCGTTCGAGATCTCCTCGTTCTCCGAGCGGACCGTCGAGACGGTCGAGGAGAGCGACGCGACCTCGTTTTCGAGCTCGTCGAGCCGGTTTTCGAGCTCGTCGGTGGCCGCGCCGCCGCCGCCACCGCCGCCGTCGTCGAACTCGTCGTCCC
>NZ_NEWJ01000095.1:0-9008 GCF_002135045.1 Halorubrum sp. SD683 | reverse complement strand
TCTACACCCCTCCCGACGTTCCCCGCCACCGCTCCCGACGTACATTTAAGAGCCGCCGCCGCGACCGACACCACATGAGCGACGCGCCGACGACTGCGCCCTGCGACGCCTGCGGCGAGGCCACGACGGACGCGCTCGCGCGCACCGTCCGGCTGAGCGTCGACCGGGCGAACATCGACACCCCGCGGCTCTGCCCCGACTGCTTCGCCGACTGGATCCAGCGCTACCAGGACCGCCTCGGCTCCGGCGACGACGGGGGCGACGAAAGCTCCGAGATCATCGTCGACTGAGGCCGAACGCGTTCGCGTCGGCCGGCAACGTCCGTCTCGACCGCCCGTCTTAAGCCCCGGCGGGACGGACGCCGTGGTAATGGATCTCGCCATCGACGCCCCGACCCCCGCGGCGCCAGACTGCGCCGACGACGGGACGTGGCTCGCGTGTATCGCGTGCGACGAGACGTTCGCCCCGTTCGAGGCGGTGCGCTACACCTGCGACGAGTGCGACGGCCTGCTCGAAGTCCGGTACGACGACCCCCCGACGTTCGACGAGTTCGGGTCCGGCGCGTCCTCCGACGGCCCCGACCGCGGCGTCTGGCGCTACCGCGAGGGGCTCCCGTTCGACCTCGGCGTTACCCTCCCCGAGGGCGACACGCCGCTCCACCGCGTCCCGCGCATCGAGGAGGCGGTCGGCGTCGACGCGCTTCGGATCAAACACGAGGGGATGAACCCCACCGGCTCGTTCAAGGACCGCGGGATGACCGTCGGCGTCCGCGTCGCGAAGGAGCTGGGCGTCGGCGCGCTCGCGTGCGCCTCCACCGGCAACACCTCGGCCGCGCTCGCGGCCTACGGCGGCCGCGGCGGGATGCAGACCCTCGTCCTCCTCCCGGAGGGGAAGGTCGCCGCCGGGAAGATCGCGCAGGCGAGCCTCCACGGCGCGCGTATCCTGGAGGTCGACGGCAACTTCGACGCGTGCCTCGACATCGTCCAGGAGCTGGCCGCCCGCGGCGAGGCGTACCTGCTCAATTCGCTGAACCCGTTTCGGCTGGAGGGGCAGAAGACGATCGGCTTCGAGATATTAGAGGAGTTCTACGCCGACTACGGGACGTTCCCGGACCGCATCGTCCTGCCCGTCGGCAACGCGGGCAACACCTCGGCGCTGTACAAGGGGTTCCGCGAGCTCGTCCAGTCGGGCGCGCTCGACCCCGACGAGGTCCCCAAGCTCACCGGCGTCCAGGCGGAGGGCGCCGCGCCGATGGTCGAGGCGGTCGAGGAGGGGAACGACGAGATCCGCCGCTGGGAGGAGGTCGAGACGCGGGCGACCGCGATCCGCATCGGCAACCCCGTCAACGCGCCGAAGGCGCTCCCCGGCATCCGGAACACCGGCGGCACCGCCGTTGCCGTGAGCGACCCGGAGATCACCGCCGCGCAGCGCCACCTCGCCAGCGAGGGCGTCGGCGTCGAGCCCGCCTCCGCCGCGAGCCTCGCGGGCCTCAAGAAGCTCCGGCGCGAGGGCGTCGTCGACGACGACGAGCGCGTGGTCTGCCTGACGACCGGCCACCTCCTCAAGGACCCCGACGCCGCCTACGAGGCCGGCGGCGACCCCGAGCCGGTCCCGAACGACGCCGACGCCGTCGTCGACCACCTCCACGACTGACCGCCCGACGGGGCCGGTCGGTGCGGCCGTCCACCTCCCGCTCTCGACCCGCGCCCTCGACACCCCAGAGCCGTTGGCGCTATCACCGATTGCCGAACACGTCGCCCCGACAGTTTGTATTAAGTAGTAAACACTTGAACGACAGACAACTCGGCTTTGAACGTTGAGTATTTAACACTTAATCGACCGAAAATGGCGGCTGAGACAGTGTGATCACGGAAAAGAGAGTTCAGCCGTAGACGCTCCGCTCCCTACTGGAGGTTCAAACGCCGTGAACGCTGCCTTCATTATCTTCTGTGAATCACTCTCCTGTTCGACCGATAGCCTAAACTCTTCGTAGAACGTTTCTTCCTCCGATTCCGGGATCAATAGTGTTAACACGACAACGTTCAAAGCTGAGAGACAAGTTGATAGACGCCCCGACGACCGCACCGCTCGCCGCGCTCGCCGCCGTCGTTGCGGTCTGTGCGACGGTGGTCGCGTTCGACTCCCGCGACGAGTCGGGCGGTCGCGCCGCGGTCGCGTTCATGGCCGCGATCGCCTGGTGGTCCGCGGGGCTGTTCGGCGAGGCCGTCGCGACGACTGAGGCCGGGAAGCTGTTCTGGCTCAACGTCCAGTACCCCGCGACCGCGGTCGTCCCGGTCGCGGCGGTCGCGTTCGTCGCGTCCTACCTCGGCTACGACGCGTGGCTCTCCCGGCGCCGCCTGCTCGCGCTGCTCGCCCCGCTCGCAGCGTTGACCCTGCTGAGCTGGACGAACGATGTCCACGGGCTGGTCCGGACCGGGACCGACCTCGTCGCGGTCGGCTCGGGGACGGTGCTCGTCCGGGAGTTCGGCCCGGTGTGGTGGGTCGGCTGGCTCTACTCGCAGGTCCTGCTCGTCGGGACGTTCGCGACGCTCGCGTACGGCGTGTACGACTCGGCGCCCGCGTTCCGCGCGTCCGCAGGGCTGCTGCTCGTCGGCTCTGCCGCGCCGTGGGGCGCGCAGTTCGTCGTGCTCGGGGGCGGCCCGGCGTTCCGGCCCGAACTCCTGTTCGTGCTCACGGGCGTCGCATTCACGATCGCGGTCCGGCGGGGGCGGACGCTGGGCGTGACGCCGGTCGCCCGGCAGGTGACCCTGGAGGCGGTCCCCGACCCGATCGCCGTCGTCGACCGAAGCGGACGGATCGCGGACGCGAACCCGGCGGCCCGCGCGTGGCTCGGCGAGGGCGTCGCGGTCGGCGTCCCGATCGCGGACGCGCTCGCCGACGCCCCGGAGGTCCGCGCCGCGTACCGCCGCGGCGAGGCCCCTGACGAACCGCTCCGCGTCGAGGTCGCCGGCGAGCCGCGGTTCGTCTCGCTCTCTGCCGTTTCGCTCCCGACGCTCGGCAGCCGCTCGCAGGGGACGGTGTTGCTGTTTCGCGACGTGACCGACTCGGAGCGCAACCGGCGGGACCTCGAAGTGGCGAACGACCGGCTCCAGACGCTGACGCACGCGCTGGCGCACGACATTAAGAACCCGTTGACGGTCGCGGACGGGTTCACGGACCTCGCGACCGCGGGCGACGAGACGGCGGCCGAGCGGGTCGAGAGCGCTCACGACCGGATCTTCGAGATCGTCGACGAGACGCTCGCGGCCGTCGACCACCCGGACCCAGACGCCGGTGCCGAGTCGTTCTCGTTCGCGGCCGCGGCCGAGGCGGCCTGGCGGACCGCCGAGACGGCGGGAGCGACGCTGACGGTGGCGGGCGACGAGTCGTACGCCGCGGACAGGACTGCGGTGCGGAGCGTCTTGGAGAACCTCTTCCGGAACGCGGCTGTCCACGCCGGGTCCGACGCGACCGTCGCCGCCGTCGCGCTCGACGGCGGGTTCGCGGTCATCGACGACGGCCCCGGCGTCCCGCCGGCGGAGCGCGACCGCGTGTTCGACCGGGGCTACACGACCGCGGACGAGGGGACCGGGATCGGCCTCGCGTCGGTCGCGGCGCTCGCCGAGTCGCACGGCTGGACGGTCGGCGTCGGCGCGGGTCGCGGGGCCGCAGAAGGGGAAGCCTGCCTGTCGGACACGACGGTCGGCGACGGCGCGGCGTTCGTCGTCGCCTTCGGGGATCGACCGATCGAAGCCGTCGCGTCGCCCGTCGCCGCCGACGCGGACGCGCTCGTCGCGGTCTCGGAGCCGCCCGCGGTGGAGTCGTAGCCCGTCCGGGGACGGTCCGATCTCTTCTCCGGGGCTGCGCAGTACTCCCCGTCTACTCGGCGAGTCCCGCGTTACTCGTCCGCACGCCCGTCGGCGCCGTCCAGGGTGATCTCGGTGATCTCGACGACGCGGTCGTCCGCGAGCAGCTCCTCGGTCGCGGCGTCGGGGACGGCCGAGTCGAGGTTGTAGACGGTGAGCGCCTCCCCGCCCTGCGTCTCGCGGCCGTTGAACATCCCGGCGATGTTGACGTCGTGGTCACCGAGGACGGTCCCGATGAGCCCGATGACGCCGGGCTCGTCGGTGTTTCGCGCGACGAGCATGTGGCCGTACGGGACCGCGTCGACCCGGAACCCGTCGATCCGGACGATGCGGGCGTCCTCGCCGGCGAACAGCGTTCCCTCGACCGCGATCTCGTCGTCGCCGTTGTGGACGGTGACGCGCACGAGGCTCTGGAAGTCGTCGGTCTGCCGGGTCTTCGACTCGGTCACCTCGATGCCGCGCTCCTCGGCGAGCCGCGGCGCGTTCACCGCGTTCACCTGCCACTCCAGCGGCTCGAAGACGCCCTTCAGGGCGCTCGCGGTGACGAGGTCGACGTCCTCCGCGGCGATGTCGCCCTCGTAGGTCGCCTCGACCCCGGTGATCCGACCGTCGAGCAGCTGGGCGGCGACCTTCCCGGCGGTCTCGGCCACGTCGATGTACGGCTCGATTCGCGGGAACGCGCTCTCGTCGACCGAGGGCGCGTTGAGCGCGGTGAGGACCGGCTCGTCGTCGAACGCCGCGAGGACGGCCTCGGCGGTGTCGACCGCGACGTTCTCCTGGGCCGCCTCCGTCGACGCGCCGAGGTGCGGGGTCAAGACGATCTCCTCGACGTCGAGCAGCGGCGAGTCCTCGGGGAGCGGCTCCTCGGCGAAGGAGTCGAGCGCGGCGCCGGCGAGGACGCCGTCCTCGACCGCCTCAGCGAGCGCATCCTCGTCGACGATGCCGCCGCGGGCGCAGTTGATGAGGTAGCCGCCCTCCAGCTGGGCCAGCTCGGCCTCGCCGATCATCCCCTCGGTCTCGGGGAGAAGCGGGGTGTGGATCGTCGCGAAGTCGCCCACGGCGAGCGCGTCGTGGAGGTCCTCGACGAGCTCCGCCCCCATCCGGTCGGCGCGCTCCTCGGAGATGTACGGGTCGTAGACGACGAGGTCCATCCCGAGCGAGTCGAGGCGCTTGGCGACTTCCTGCCCGACGCGGCCGAGGCCGACGATGGTGAGCGTCTTGTTGTTCACCTCGGTACCGAGGAACTCGCCTTTCGCCCACTCGCCGCCGATCAGGCGGCCGTGCGCCTGCGGGATCGAGCGCGCGACGGCGAACGTCATCGCGACGGTGTGCTCGGCGGCGGCGCGGACGTTCCCCTCGGGGGCGTTTGCGACGATGACCCCGTGGTCGGTCGCGGCCTCGATGTCGATGTTATCGACGCCGATGCCCGCCCGGCCGACGATGACGAGCTCGCTCGCGGCCTCGAAGACCGCCTCGTTCACGTCGGTTCCGGACCGCACGATCAGCGCGTTGGCGTCGGCTGCGACGTCGAGCAGCGCCTCCCCCTCCGCCTCGTAGTCGGTGACGACCTCGTGGCCGGCGTCTCGGAGTCGGTCCAACCCCGCGTCCGCGATGGGGTCGGTCACGAGTACCTTCATGTCGAAACGCACCCGCGGCGCGGGGTTAACGCTTTCCTCATCGCGCCGTTTTGCCGCCCGAACGGATCCGCGCTCGTGGGTATCGACTCCTCTGTTTCGACTGGAGAATGCGCGTTCGTGGGTATGTTCGCCGCCGTTACTCCCTTTTATATTGGGCCGCACGTTTCGCGCATGAACCTCACGATCGCGTTCGTCGGCGTCGGCGCCATCCTCGCGCTGACCGCGGTGAGCGCCTTCTTCTCCAGCTCGGAACTCGCGGTGTTCTCCGTCCCCGCCCACCGGATCGACTCGCTCGTCGCGACCGACGCTCCCGGCGCCCGGGCGCTGTCGGCGCTGCGCGACGACTCCCACCGGTTCCTCGTCACGGCCTTGGTGAGCAACAACGTCGCCAACATCGCCGCCGCGTCGGTCGCGACCGCGGTGTTCGTCCGGTTCGGCTTCTCCGGCGGCCAGGCGGCCACGGGGTCGACGCTCGTCACCTCGGTGTTCGTCATCGTCTTCGGCGAGATCGCGCCGAAGTCGTACGCCGTCGCCAACGCGGAGCGACACGCGCTCCGGGTCTCCCGGATCGTCGTCGCGGTCCAGCGCGTGCTCCGTCCCGTCCTGTACGTGTTCGAGGCGGCCTCCGGCGTCGTCAACCGCTTCACCGGCGGCGAGTCCGCCATCGAGTCGTACCTCACCCGGGAAGAGATCGCGACGCTCGTGCGCTCCGGCGAGGTCGCGGGCGCGCTCGACCCTGACGAGGGCGCGATGATCCGGGGCGTCCTCGATCTGGAGACCACCACCGTCGCCGCGGTGATGGTCCCCCGGACCGACGTGGTCGCGCTCCCCGACACGGCGACCCCGGCGGACGCGCTCTCGCGGGCCGCGAGCGAGGGAGTCACCCGGATGCCTGTGTACGGCGAGAACCGCGACGACGTGGCCGGGGTCGTCGACGTCCGCGACGCGATCCGCGCCGACGAGAGCGGTGCCGACCTCGCGAGCGCGCTCAGCGAGCCGGCGTTCGTCCCCGAGACGAAGCCGCTCGACGAGCTGTTCACGGAGATGCGCGCGAGCGAGACGCGAATGGTGATCGTCGTTGACGAGCACGGCGCGGTCGTGGGAATCGCGACGTTGGAGGACCTCTTCGAGGAGGTCGTCGGCGAGCTGGTCAGCCGCTGGGAGACGGACGCGGTCGACGTGGTCGCGCCCGACGCCGCCGTGGTCCGCGGCTGGACGACGGTCGGCCACCTCAACGAGGCGCTCGGCCTCTCGCTGCCCGCGGACGCAGGCGTCGAGACCGTCGCGGGGCTCGTCACCCGTCAGCTCGGGCGGCTCCCGAAGGAAGGTGACCGCGTCGCGGTCGGCGAGGTCACGCTCGCCGTCACCGGCGCGACCGCGACCCGGGTCACGCGCGTCCGGGTCGAACACGCCGACGAGAACGGGTTCGCGGTCGACGCGTCTGTCGGTCCCGACGGCGGTGACGCCGGCTCGCTCGGGCCCGAGTGACCGCCGCTCCCCCGACGCCGCGGTCTCCACACACATTACCAAACATACATGTGCTTCCGACGGTTCCCGAGAGACACGTCTCTGATCATGGTGAGCCGTTGGGCGTGTGGCCGGTGCGGGTTCGTCGCGTGGACGCGGGACCGCTCGGAGATGGTCGACGTGACCGGGTCCCACCTGCTCGCACACGACTCCGACGCGCTCTCTACGTCTGACTTCCGTGTAAGTTGGGACTGCCCGTACTGCGCCACGGCCAAGACCACCTACGACAGCGGCGGCGCCGTTGCCGAGTTCAAAAGGCACCTGTACGAACACGTCGCCGACCGGGTCGCCGACGGAACACACGTGGCCGAGCGGGTCAACTGGGACGGGGTCGTCCGCGTCGACGCGTCGGCCGCCGGCGACGAGGCCGACGCGCTCCGGACCCACTTCCACGCCGCCGCGGGGCTCGTGGTGGCCGTGACCCCCTCCCCGGAGCGGCTGGTCCGCGCGCTCGACGAGGCCCTCGACGCGTGGCCACGGCGGGCGGTGATCGTCAGCACCGGGGAGTACGACTTCGAGGCGACGCCCGATGTGGACTTCGAGGGCCGGAACGTCGAGATCGTCGAACTCGACCCGCGGCTCTCCCCGGCCGAGGTCGGCGAGACGGTCTCGCGGATCCTCGACGACAACCACGAACCCGGCGAGCGCGTCTCGCTGGAGGTGAGCGTCTTCCACCAGATCGTCGCCGCCTTCGACGTCGAACGGTCGGTGGCCTTCGTCCGTATGCTCGCCGCGCGCCTTGCCGACGCGGGCGGCGTCTTACAGCTGTACGTCGACGCGGACGCGGACCGTAACGTCGCCACCGTTCTGAACCTCCTCGACGAGACGATCGACCTGACGGTCGCGGTCGACGACGGGCAGTTCGTTCGGCGGCCGTGACTGCGAGAACTTGTCTCCCGTTCCTCGTCCTCGCTCACCCGTCGTAATCGCCCTTCACTCGGCGTCGCTGGGTCCAGTCACTCGGCGTCGCTGCGCTCTCACTCGTTGTAGCTCTCCGTGTAGTCCGCGGGCCAGCGGACGTAGACGTACTCCACGTCGCGGTCCGCGGCCGCCTCGACGACGGCCCGCTTGAACCGCCGCAACACCGCCCTGGCGCGTTCCCGCGCGGCGTCGGAGGCGGCCTCGTCGCCGGCGAGCGCGCGGAGGTTCCGCTTGATGTCGACCCCGAGGGCGGAGTCGGTCTCGTCGTCCGGCAGACCGTCCCCAGTCCCGCTCGTCGAGGCGATCCGGGGCAGGTACACGGCGGCGAGATCGGCGACCAGCCGGTCGCGGTGGTCGAGCGCGTCGATCAGCCACTCGACCGCGGTCGAACGGTCCGCCGCGGTCGGGTCCGCGGATTCGAGGAGTTCGCAGTACAGCCACGCCGCGTACCGCTTGGTCTCGGTGTCGACGCGCTCCTCCGATCCCGCGGTCGCGTCGGCGGGCGCTGCCCTCCGGTCGGCTCCGGTTCGCTCCGCGGCGACTGCCCGGAACACCGCGAGCAGCCCGTCGGCCTCGAAGGGTCGCTCCGCGAGGAGCCGGTCGCGGACATCGCCCGCCGGGACGGCGTCCGCCTCGGCGATCACCGCGGCGACGGACCGCGCGGCTGCCCGGCGAACCGATGCCGAGGGGTCCCGCAGCGAGCCGAGCAACACGCCGGTCGCGTCCCGGCGACCGAGCGCTCCGAGCCGACGCACGACGGCGAGCCTGAGTCTCTCGTTGCCGCGCCGTGCCGCGCGCGCGAGCAGTTCGACCGCGTCGTCGCTCTCCATCGTGACAAGCGCGTCGACCGCGGCCCCGCGCACCAGGTCGTTCCGCGCGTTCACGAGCGGGCGAACCGCTTCGACCGCCTCCCCGCCCACCCGCGCGTACCCCCTGACGGCCCGAGCGCGGACCCGCGCGTCGCCGTCATCGAACGCCTCGCGGAGCCGGGGGGCGGCGCCCTCGTCGCCGACGGTCGACAGTCCGGTCGCCCCCCGCATCCGATACGCGGCCCGGT
>NZ_NEWJ01000094.1:0-9127 GCF_002135045.1 Halorubrum sp. SD683 | reverse complement strand
ATGGAGCTGCTGTACGACGTGGCGCACAACATCGCCAAGAAGGAGACCCACGAGGTCGGCGTCGACGCCGACCTCGTGGGTCTCCTTCTTGGCGATGTTGTGCGCCACGTCGTACAGCAGCTCCATCCCGAGGTCCTCGATCGGGTCGGCGTCGAACACCTGGCCGAACGTCTCGCGCGCCTGATGCGTGATCAGCTGGCGGTTCACCCACGCGAAGTTGATGCACGCGCCCATCGCGCCGTAGTACTCGTCGGCCAGGTCGGAGCCGGCCGGCGCGGCCGCGAGCTCCTTGTCGGGGAGCTCGGCGAGCAGGTCGTCGTGCTCCTGCTCGATCCGCCGGAGGTAGTCGTTACAGGTCTGGTGGCCCAGCCCGCGGCTCCCGCAGTGGATTAAGACGACGATGCCGTCCGCTTCGAGGCCGTACGCCTCGGCCACGTCCCCGCGGAACACGTCGGTGACGCGCTGGACCTCCAGGAAGTGGTTGCCCGAACCGAGCGACCCCATCTGGTTCCGGCCGCGGTCCATCGCCTTCTGGGAGACGTACTCCGGCCGGGCGTCGGGGCGACGCCCCTCGTCCTCGCAGCGCGCGAGGTCGCTCTCGATCCCGTACCCCTCCTCGACCGCCCACTCGACGCCCCGTTCGAGCGCGCCCTCGATCGCGTCGGCGTCGCCGTCTATCACGCCGCCGCCGCCCAGTCCCGACGGGACGGCCTCGAACAGCGCGTCGACCAGCTCCTCCTCCCGGCCGCGCACGTCGTCGTAGGTGAGATTCGTTCGCACCATTCTGACGCCGCAGTTGATGTCATAGCCGACCGCTCCCGGCGAAATACAGCCGGTTCGGGCGTCGATAGCGCCCACGCCGCCGACCGGGAAGCCGTACCCCTGGTGCCCGTCGGGCATACAGAGCGCGGGCTCGACGATGCCGGGAAGGTGAGTGGCGTTTTTCAACTGCTGGAGCGAGTCGTCGTCGCCAATCTCCTCGAGCAGCGACTCGCTGGCGAGGACCCGGGCGGGGACGTTCATGTCGCCCTCGCGGGGGATCTCCCAGACGTGCTCGCGCACCTTCTCCAGTCGGATCCCATCGAACTCGCGCGTTGTCATACCCGGCGTTCGACGCGGGGAGGCAAGGGCGTTGCGTCAGCGGGCGGCGACGCGAGCGAGTCCGTCGAGATCGACGCCTGTCGCCCGACCGCGACCGCCTACTGGTCGAGCGGGTCGATCGGGAGCCAGCCGATCGCGCCCTCGGCGAGCGTGAACGCGGCGAAGACTCGGCCGAGGACGAGCCCGTACAGCAGGTGCGCGACCGCGATGACCGCGCCGAACTCGAAGCTGGCCGTCAGTCCCGGCACCGGGAGCGTCGGCACCGGCAGCGCGGTCGCGCCCTCGATCGCGATCGCGGCCGGCAACAGCAGGCCGCCGGTGAGCACGCCCAGCAGCGCGGAGTGGACGACGCCGAGCGAGAGGCACCCGCCGACATCTCCCCGGAGCTCCGCGAAGAAGGGGCGGTCGAAGACGGCGACGAACAGCGCACCGAACAGCGCGCTGTTGAACAGGTGGACGGCCCACCCAACGAGGACCGTCTCTACCCCGACCAGCGCGCCGATCGTCGGCATGAGCCCGAGACCGAAGTGTAACACGGCGCCCATCGCGGCGCCGGCCACGAGCCCGCCGCTCGCCCCCGCGCGCCACCGCCGCTCCGCCACCGTCGATCCGATCCCGTCGCTCCGCTCTGAGCGTGACATATGTTAACAATATTCTCGATGACTATAATGGTTCCTCACGGCCGGCTCCGAGGCGGGGGGCACGGCCTCACACGTCGAACACGACGTACGCGTACCACTCGTCGCCGCGGCGTTCGAGAGCCATCTCGGAGTAGGTGACGGCCTTGATCTCTCGGGCGGCCACCGCGCCGAGCGGGACGCCGCGCGCGCTGGCCGCGAGCCGCCACTCGCCCGGCTCCGCGGGGTCGTCCTCGCCGTTCCCGTCGTCCGGTTCGGCGACCGTACAGCGGTGATCGGCCGGGAGCACGAGCCGCACGTCGCGCTCGTATATCAGCCGGTCGAGGTAGTCGAACAGCAGCGCCTCGCGGCTCTCGGCGGTGACCGTTAGCTCGAACCGCTCGCCGCCCGTCGCCGGAACGGACTCCGCACTCGCGGCCGTAAGTCCGTCGGCGACCGCGGCGAACAGCGCCGAGGGGGTCTCGGCGGTCGCCTCGACGGCGACGTCGGCGGTGTGGTCGCGGAGCTCGTAGGTCATCGCTCGTCCACGCTTCGGCCGCCCTCGCGGCTCTCTCCGCCGGTCTTGTGGCTCTCTCCACCACCCTTTCGACCCTCTCCGCCGCTCTCGTCGCGGGGCTCCTCCGCGTTCTCCGGTCGCCCGTCCGCCGGGAACCGGGCGTCGATGGTCCGCTCCGGCGCGCCGGGGCGGAGGTCATCCGGGTCGACGTCGTCGAGGTCGGCCGCGACCTCCTCCAGCGCGACCCCGCTCGTGACCAGCGCGCGGATCCCCTCGTCGACGGTCAGTTCGACGTCGACGACCCGGCGGTCGGGGACGAAGACGACGTGGCCGCCCATCACCGGGTTCGGGGCCATCGGCATGAACAGCGTTCGCATCCCGTCGCCCTCGCCGTCCGCGTGGTCCGCGATGACGTCGGGGGTCTCGCTCGTGACGAACGCGAGCGTGTACGTCTCCTCGGTCGGGAACTCGACGAGGACGACCTCGCGGAAGTTCCCGCCCTCCGAGTCGAGCATCGCGTCGCTCATCTGTCGGAACCCCTGGTAGACGGAGCCGACGCCCGGGACCCGCTCGACCGCGTCGTCGACGTAGTCGACCGCGCGCTCGCCGTACCGCGAGGACTCGACGCCGGCGCCCACGAGGAGGATCGCGGCCACGAACACGACCGGCGTCGCGACCTCGATCGCGGTCTCGCGGGAGACCGCGCCGATCACCGGGAGTCCGGCTCCCGGCGTCACGGCCACGACCGCCGAGGAGAACGCGTCGAGGTAGTCGTACACCGCGTTGAACGCGAACGCGAGCACGGCCAGCGTGATGACGGCGGGGACGATGACGGCGACGCCGGTGAGGAAGGCCCGTCGGAGCAGCTCGACCCCCGACGACTCGTCGGTCATTGATCGCGACCACGCGCGACCGCGACAAAACGTTTCCGTCGAGCGCTCGGCCCGCGCCGGCGTCCGCAGGCGGTCCGGGTACCGACCCGCCTCGGACCCGGCCTTCGATACGGTCCCGACCCGTTGAGAGCGGAGCTACCGCCCGCAACGGTCCCCGCTGGCGGTGGAGTTATATTCCGCCCGCGTGTTAGGTCATCGCAGTGAGCGTCAACGTCGAGAAACGGACCGACCCGCCCGGCGAGTCCGACTACGCGACCGCCGCGTGGGAGCTCAAAGAGCAGATTCGGTCCGCTGAGGGCGTCCTCCGACAGCGACGCGGCTTCTTCGTCGACGCGTACCGCCGGTCGACCGCCCACCTCCTCGTCGAGAACGACCGGCTCGTCGCGTTCGCCTCCGTCCGGCGCGACGGCTACATCCTCTTTCTCGCCGTTCACCCCGATCACCGCGGCCGCGGCCACGCCGAGCGCCTGATCGCCGACGTCGCGGAGAACCACCGGTCCGTCACCTGTCACGCCCGCACGACCAACCGGCAGGCGCTCGGCTTCTACGAGCACCTCGGCTTCGAGGTGATCCGCCGCATCGACGACTACTACGAGGACGGGGGCGACGCCTACTACCTCAAGCTCGGCGGCGAGTCGCTCCGCGAGCGGCTCTCGGGGTTCGTCGGCCGGTAGCTCGCCCCGTCGGTCCGCCCCGCTCGCGTCGGGAGGCCCGCCGAACCGACAGTAATTAGCGCCCGCCGCGAGGAGAGGGCGGCATGTCGCAACCGACTCCCGCGGACCTCGCGGCCCGGGTCCGCGACGGCGACCTCCGCTTCCACGAGCTGGAAGACCACGCCGACGCCGACGCCGCGGCCGCCGCGCGCCGGCTGCTCGTCGCGGAGGCGACCGACGCCGACCTCGACCCGCTCGGCGAGTACGCGTTCGACGCCGCGGCGGTCCACGGCTCGAACATCGAGAACACCCTCGGCGGGGTCCAGGTCCCCGTCGGCGTCGCCGGTCCGGTGACCGTCGACGGCGGCGCGGGGACGGCCGAGCGCTACCTGCCGCTGGCGACCACCGAGGGCGCGCTGGTCGCGTCGATCAACCGCGGCTGCTCCGTCGTCGAGGACGCCGGCGGCGCGACCGCGCGCGTGACGAAGAGCGGGATGACGCGCGCGCCCGTCTTCCAGGTCGCTGGCGTCGCCGAGGCCGAGGCGCTCGTCGCGTGGCTGCGCGACAACGTCCCCGCGCTGCGCGAGGCCGCGGAGTCGACGACGAGCCACGGCGAACTGCTCGACGTGACGCCGTACGTCGTCGGCAACAACGTGTTCTGCCGGTTCCGCTACGACACGAAAGACGCGATGGGGATGAACATGGCAACCATCGCGACCCGAGAGGCCTGCGACGTTATCGAGGCGGAGACGGACGCCTCGCTTGTCGCGCTGTCGGGGAACCTCTGTTCGGACAAGAAGCCGGCCGCGATCAACGCCGTCGAGGGGCGCGGGCGCTCGGTCGTCGCCGACGCGACGGTCCCACGCGAGACCGTCGAGGAGCGCCTCCACACGACCCCGGAGGCGATCGCTGAGATCAACACCCGGAAGAACCTCGTCGGCTCCGCGAAGGCGGGCGCGCTCGGCTTCAACGCCCACGTCGCCAACGCGGTCGCGGCGATGTTCCTCGCCACCGGGCAGGACGAGGCGCAGGTCGTCGAGGGGGCGAACGCGATCACGACCGCCGAGACGACCGCCGACGGCGACCTCTACGTCTCCGTCTCGCTGGCAAGTCTCGAAGTGGGGACGGTCGGCGGCGGGACGAAGCTCCCGACCCAGCAGGCGAGCCTGGAGATCCTCGGCGTCGCCGGCGGCGGCGACCCCGCCGGCAGCAACGCCGACGCGCTCGCGGAGTCGATCGCGGTCTGCGCGCTCGCCGGCGAACTGTCGCTGCTCGCGGCGCTCGGCTCCCGCCACCTCTCGTCGGCGCACGCGGAACTCGGGCGGTAGTCGGGCGCCGCGGCCCGCAGAGCGCCCTCCGCCTCAGTCCGACCAGCGCGGGCAGTCGTCGCGGAGCGCCGCCCGCCCCGCGTCGGTGAGACGGTAGACGGCCTCTCCGGTCACGCGCTCGACGAGCCCCGCGGCCGCGAGCGCCTCCAGCCGCGACTCGACGTGGTCGGCGTACAGTCCCGTGTTGCTCGCGACGAAGGCCGGGTAGTCCGTCCCCACGTCGTCGAGGTACGCCAACAGCCGCTCGTCGGAGCGCGTCAGCGAGGGCGCGTCGAGGCTCTCTCCGCGGCCGTCGCCGTTGCTCTCTCCCGAGCGGCCGACCGGCTGTGCGTCGGGTGCGGTCATCTCACACGTGGTGACGTGTGACATAACAAAGGGCGTACCGGGGGTTCCCACTCGATGAGAGTCGTCAGGGGTCCGGCGGAACGTGTTCGGCCGCTAACCGATCCGTCGGAGCCGGTTCAGTCGTCGGCGTCGGCCGGCGGCGTTCCGACCGCGCCGCCGCCGCGTCCGCCGTCGGACGAGCGGTTCGCGAGCAGTGGAGTCCCGTCGGCGCGGGGGCCGAGACGCGGGCCGTGCGGCCCGTCGTCGGGGTCGATCCGGCGCCGGGTCCGGTAGTCGGTCGAGCGCTCGACCGGGGTCCGGCCGATCGCCGTGATCATCTCGACGTAGTCGTCGAACGAGCGGTACTCGCCGTACTCGCCGCCCGCGCGGCTGGTGATCTCCTCCGAGAGGATGGTGCCCATGAAGTCGTCCGCGCCGCAGTTGAGGAGTTTGAGCCCGTGGGCGTCGCCCGACTTCACCCACGACGCCTGGACGTGATCGACGTTGTCTAAGAAGAGCCGCGCGACCGCGACCACGAGCTCGTCCTCGGCGTGCGAGGGGCCGGAGTCGACGACGCCGCGCCGGTAGAGCGGGGTGTTCTGGTGGATGAAGGAGAGCGGAACGAACTCCGTGATCGCGCCCGTGCGGTCTTGGAGGTCCCGGATCACCTTCAGGTGTTGCGCGCGGTGCGCGACCGTCTCGACGTGGCCGTACATCATCGTCGAGGTGACGTCGAGGCCGGCGGCGGCCGCGCCCTCCATCGCCGCCACCCAGTCGTCGGTGCGGATCTTCCCCGGACAGATCACGTCGCGGACCTCGTCGACGAGGATCTCGGCGGCGGTGCCCGGTGCGGAGTCGAGCCCGGCGGCCGCCAGCTCGCGGTACACAGACTCGTACTCCCAATCGGTGCCCCGAGAGGCGTGATACGCTTCCTCTGGGGTCATCGAGTGGAGGTGGACGCCGCCGACCGACATCGCGTCCAACTGCTCGACGTAGGTGCCCGGGTCGGTCGCGTACCGCTCGGGCGGCTTGTAGTTCACCTCGCTCGCGGGGTCGTCGTGCGCGGCGAGGATCTCGTGATGTTCCTCGTTCAGCGCGAACGCGGGGTGGAGCCCCGAGACGGAGCATACCTCGTAGATCCCCATGTCGAGGGCGTCTTCGACGACCGCGCGCGACTCGGCGGGCGGCTTGGTGAACCCCGCGTGCTCGACGTCGCTGTCTGCCTCGAACGCGTGCGCGGAGTCCTTGAAGTTACAGAACAGGCAGCCGGTGTTACACGCGGTGGTGACGTTGTTGTTCAGGTTGGCGACGAAGGTGACCTCGTCGCCCACCTCCTCGCGCCGGCGCCGGTCGGCGGCCTCTAACACCACCTCCTTGCGGACGGGGTCGATCCCGGCCGCCCCCGTGCCAGTGGCGAGCAGTTCGGTGGCGTCGTCGACCGTCAGCCGAGCGCCGTCGCGGGCCTTCGCGAGCGCGTTCTCGAACGACTGGTCGGTCGCGGGCGCGGCGAAGTCGAACTCCTCCGCGCCGCTCACGGTCCCGCCCTCTCCGCCTCCGCTCGATCCGCTCGCGCCGGAACTGCCCCCCGAACTCATCCCCTAACGTTCCCGGTTCCACCGTGATAAACGGGAGGGTCGCGACAGCCGATGCGTCCCCGGCGGGTCGTTCGGACGCGTCGGCTACCGCCGAGCGAAGGGGGGACACGAGCGGCACAGACTGTCCGCGTTCGCACCGAATCGCCGTACCCTGACGCTCCGAGCGGAACGCGACCGGTCACAGAAGCCAACCTTTTATCCGCTGGACGCTAACCACACGTTAATGGACTCCGCGGTACTGCTCGATCTCCTCGGCAACGAGAACCGGCGGCGCATCCTCCGGCTTCTCGCCACCAAGCCGTGTTACGTCACGGAGATCTCGGAGTACCTGGACGTGAGCCCGAAGGCGGTGATCGACCACCTGCGGAAGCTGGAGGAGGCCGGGCTCGTCGAGTCGACGACGGACGACCAGCGGCGGAAGTACTTCCGGATCGCGCGCAGCCTCCGGCTGGAGGTGAGCGTCTCGCCGTACGGCTTCGGCGCGAAGAGCGCGTACCCGGCGAAGAACAGCCTCGACATGTCCGGTCGCTGTCCGCACCTCTCGATCGAGGGCCCCGACGGGTCGGGCACGACCGGCGACCTCGCGGAGCTCGCGGAGGAGTTCACCCGCCTCCAAGACCTCGACCGGGAGCTCTCGCTCGCCCAGCGGTGGGTCCAGGGCCGCGTCGAGGACACGCTCGCCGAGATCGACGAGCGGCTCGGCGGGCAGGCCGACAGCCGCTTCTTCGCGACCGTCATCGCCGCGGTGGTCGAGACCGACGGCACGCCCGCGGCGGTCGCCGACGAGGTCGGCGCGCGCGAGTCGACGGTCGCGGACGCCCTGCGGCGGCTCTCCGACGTGGGCGTGGTCGCCCGCGACGCAGACGGGTACCGGGTCCGCTGACGGCCCCCTCCCGTCGACCGGATCCGGCGACCGCGACCGTTTCCGGAACCTTTTGGCTCGCCGGCCGGAGACGACGACCGTGAGCCGTCTCAGAAACCTCTCGCTGTTCCTCGTCCTCGCCGCCGCGTGGGGCTCCGCGTTCGTCGCGATCAACGCGGGATTGGCGTACTTCCCGCCCGTGCTGTTCGCGGCGTTCCGGTTCGACGTCGCCGGCGTCGTCATGCTCGCGTACGCGGCGTACGCGGTCGACGACCCGGTCCCGCGCGGCCGGGACCAGTGGCTCGAGGTCGTCTCCGGCGCCGTGTTCATCATCGCCGCCTACCACGCCTTCCTGTTCGTCGGGGAGAGTGACCCGGCGGTGACGAGCGCCGTCGCGGCCGTCATCGTCAGCCTCTCGCCGGTGTTGACCACGGTGTTCGCCCGCGCCCTCCTGCCGGCGGAGCGGCTGACCGCGGTCGGCGCGCTCGGCCTCGGGATCGGCCTCGCCGGGGCGGTCGTCCTCGCGAACCCCGACCCCGCCAATCTGACCGGCGGCGGCACCGTCGCGAAGCTGCTCGTGCTGCTCGCGGCGACCTCGTTCGCGCTCGGCTCCGTCCTCTCGCGGGCCTCGGAGGCCGACATCGCCATCGAGACGATGGAGGCGTGGTCGATGCTCCTCGGCGCGGGGCTCACCCACCTGCTCGCGCTCGCGCTCGGCGAGTCGGTCGCCGACGCGACCTGGACGACGGAGTCGCTGCTCGCCTTGGGCTACCTCTCGGTCGTCGCCAGCGGGATCGGCTTCCTCATCTACTTCGACCTGCTCGACCGGCTCGGCCCGATCGAGATCAACCTCGTCTCCTACGTCGCGCCGGTGTTCGCGGCCGCCGTCGGCTGGCTCGTCCTCGACGAGGGGATCACCCCGACGACGGTCGCGGGCTTCCTCACCATCTGTGTCGGCTTCGCGCTGGTGAAACGCGACGCGATCCGCGAGGAGCTGCGGGCGGTCGGCGTCGCGGGCTGAGTCGGGACCCCGACGGCCCCACCGACCGCCCGACAGCCGACCCCGCCGCAACCGTCTTGTCGGCGGGGCGACGACTTCCGGACCGTGAGCGCCGAACAGATCGACCCCCAGGCGGAGCGCGTCCCCACCCGACAGTCGCGGGTCCCGCCCCCGCCCGGTCGCTACCGGCTGAAGCCCCTCCGCCGCCTGACCGACCCGCTGATGCCGATGCGGAAC
>NZ_NEWJ01000093.1:0-9251 GCF_002135045.1 Halorubrum sp. SD683 | reverse complement strand
GTGGGGACTGCGGGGGGTGGCGAGGTGCCGGCTGGTGTGCCGGCCGGGTCGGGGCGGAGGTACGGCTACGGCGGGGGGGTGATCGGCTGGAGGGAGGAGTTCTACGGCGGCGACGACGCCGTCGAGGCGACCGCCGAGGAGGTCGTCGCGGGACTTCAGCGCGCACAGGTCGCGAACATCGTCGGCACCGAGGCGGTCGGCGTCGCCGTCGACGCGGGGCTCGTCGACGAGGAGACCGTCTTGGAGTTCGAGGAGACACGGCACGCGCAGTTGCTCTGGCTGTAGCGGCGCACCGCCGCCCGCGTCTCGCCGGGATCCGAACCGGCTAAGGGCGCGGGCGACGAGGCGAATCCGATGAGACGACTCACGCGGAGCGAACTGGCGTCGCGGGTGGGGCCGCGGCCGCCGTCCGACGCCTTCTGGCGGCGCGCGATCGACCGCGGGGAGGCCGCGCTCGGCGTCGGCGCGGACGCCGTCGGCGAAGGCGCGGCCCCGGGCGACGAACCGGACGACGGACCGACGGAGCCGCTCGACACGGGGGACATCGTCGACGTGGGCGACCACGCCTTCGTCGTCGTCGACGCCGACCGCACCGAGAGCGGCGGGCGGATCTACCGGATCGAACTCGTCGCCGACCGCGAGGGAGACTGAGGATCGGGAGACGGGCCGACTCGGAAGCCGACCCACTCGGGGGAGGCGAAACCCGATCAGAGCCCGGCGACGTCCTCGATGGCGTCGGTGAGTTCCTTCACGCTCTCGACGGTGTGCTCGCCCATGTGGCCGATCCGGAACGTCTCCCCGCCGAGGTCGCCGTAGCCGTTCGAGAACGCCATGTCGTACTCCTCGCTCACTTCCTCGATCGTCGCGGCCACGTCGATCCCCTGCGTGTTCTCGATGCAGGCGACCGTCTGCGACTCGTACCCCGCCTCGGGGAACATCGCGAAGTGTTCGTCGGCCCAGTCGTGGACGTACTCCGTCATCTCGCGGTGGCGCTCGTCGCGGGCGCGGTGGCCCTCCTCCAGCATGCGTTTCATCTGCTTGCGATACGCCAGCATGATCGGAATGGCGGGCGTCGAGTGGGTCTGTCCCTTCCGGTCGTAGTAGTCGATCGTCCGGCGGAAGCCGCCGTACCACGAGGAGTCGCCCTTCTCGACCTCGCGGTCGTAGGCGTCGTCGCTCACGACGCAGACCGCGAGCCCCGGCGGCATCGCGAACGCCTTCTGAGTGGACGCGAAGATCACGTCGATGCCGTGTTCGTCGATGTCGACGTAGTCGCCGCCGAGCGACGAGACGGCGTCGACCGCGAAGTACGTGTCCGGGTACTCGGCGATCACGTCGCCGATCTCCTCGACCGGGTTCCGCACGCCGGTGGACGACTCGTTCATCACGCCCGCGACCATGTCGTACTTCGCGTCCGCGGACTCGATCGCCTCGCGCACGTCCGCGGGTTTGACCGCCTCGCCCCACTCGTACTCTAGCCGGTCGACGTCCTTGCCGAGCCGCTCGGCGACGTTGGCGTAGCGCTCGCTGAACGCGCCGCAAGTCGGGACGAGGACGTGCTCGTCGACGAGGTTGAGCGTCGTCGCCTCCCAGAACTCCGTGCCGGAGCCGGTGAGAATCACGACCTCGTGGTCGGTGCCGAGGAACTCCTTCGTGTCCTCGACGATAGTGGTGTACAGGTCGGTCATCCGGTCCATCCGGTGCCCGAACATCGGCTCGGCCATCGCCTCGATGACGTCGTCGCGGACCTCCGTCGGGCCGGGAATGTACAGCGTCTTCTCGTCGTAGTCGTCGCGGTATTCGCGTTTCTTCGTCACGGGATCCACCTGTTAGTTCGTACCGGGACGCGTGCGGGTATGTTCCTTGTGTTACGTTCAAAAACCGGGAACGCCGGCGCCGGGCGCGACCGGCGGCGGGCCGAGGCGGCACCGCGGTGGAGTTGCGCGGATCAACCGTCTTTATAGGCACAGAGCAGAGAATCATGGTATGATACACACACCGAGAGTCGCAACCGCCCGGGGTGGCCCGCCGTGAGCGGCGACGAGGAGCTCGCGAAGGACCTCGGCCCGCTCGCGGCGCTCACCATCGGGATCGGGACGATGATCGGCGCCGGGATCTTCGTCCTGCCCGGCACCGCGGTCGCCCGCGCCGGGCCGCTCGCGGCGTTCACCTTCGTCCTCGGCGGCGTGATCGCCCTGTTCACGGCGCTTTCGGCCTCCGAGCTGGGCACCGCGATGCCGAAGTCCGGTGGGGCGTACTTTTACGTTAACCGCGCGCTCGGGCCGATGTTCGGCTCCGTCGCGGGGTGGGCGAACTGGCTCGGGCTCGCGTTCGCGTCCGCCTTCTACATGTACGGCTTCGGCGAGTACGTCAACGCCCTCATCGGCCTCGGTCCGGTTGGGATCGGCTTCGTGACGCTGGAGGCGGCGCAGGTGATCGGGCTCGCGGGCGCGCTCCTCTTCATCGCGGTCAACTACTTCGGCGCGAAGGAGACCGGCGGACTCCAGATCGTCATCGTCCTCTCGCTCCTCGGGATCCTCGCCGTCTTCACCGTCGTCGGCATCCTGAACGCCGACATGGAATCGCTCCGGCCGCTCGCCCCGCCGGGAACGACGAGTCAGGTGCTGCCGGTGACGGGGATCATCTTCGTCTCGTACCTCGGCTTCGTCCAGATCACCTCGGTCGCCGAGGAGATCAAGAATCCCGGCCGCAACCTCCCGCTCGCGGTGCTCGGCTCGGTCGTCATCGTGACGGTCGTCTACGCGCTGTTCCTCCTCGTCCTCCTCGCGGCGGTGCCGAACGAACTCGTCGCGAACAACGAGACCGCGGTCGTCGACGCCGCCAGACTCCTCTTCGGGCAGTACGAGGTGTTCGGCTTCTCGCTGGGCGCGCTCGGCGCCAGCATGCTCCTGATCGGCGGGCTCCTCGCGACCGCCTCGTCCGCGAACGCGTCGATCCTCTCCTCGTCGCGGATCAACTTCGCGATGGGCCGCGAGAAGATCGTCACGCCGTCGCTCAACGAGATCCACGAGCGGTTCGGAACGCCCTACAAGTCGATCGCGCTCACCGGCGCGCTCATCCTCGTCTTCCTCGTCGCCGGGAGCGTCGAGTCGCTGTCGACGATGGGCTCCGTCCTCCACCTCGTCGTCTACGGGCTGCTCAATCTCGCGCTCATCGTAATGCGCGAGTCGGAGGTCGAGGGGTACGATCCCGACTTCGAGGTCCCGTTCTACCCGCTCGTTCCGATCATCGGTACGATATCGTCGTTCGCGCTGATAATCTACATCGACCCGACGATCATTCTGCTGTCCGCCGGGCTCGTCGTCTTCGCGCTGCTCTGGTACCTGCTGTACGCCCGCGGGAAGGTGGAAGCGCGTGGCGTGCTCGGCTCGTGGATCCTCGACCGCTCCGAGGACCTGCCCGAGCAGGCCGTCTCGGCGGCGACCTCGGTCCAGCCGAGCGGCGACGACTACAGGGTGATGGTGCCGCTCGCGAACCCCGCGACCGAGGAACACCTGATCACGCTCGCCTCGGCCATCGCAAAGCAGCGGAACGGCACCGTCGTCGCGGTCAACATCGCGAACGTCCCCGACCAGACGTCGCTGGAGGCGGCCCGGGACCGCGGCGCCCACGAGGCGGCGCACGGTCTCCTCGATCAGGCCCGCGAGGACGCCGAGACGTTCGGCGTCGACGTGGAGACCCACGTCGTCCTGTCGCACCGCGTGTTCGAGGAGGTGTTCGACGCCGCGCGCACCTACGGCGCCGACATGACCGTGATGGGCTGGGGCGAGGACTCTCACGGGGCGCCCGGGCGCGCCGAGTCCGCAGTCGACGAGCTGGCGTACTCGCTCCCCTCGGACTTCCTCGTGTTCCGCGACCGCGGGTTCGACGCCTCGCGCATCCTCGTGCCGACCGCGGGCGGTCCGGCCTCGGATCTCTCCGGCGCCGTCGCGAAGATGCTCCAGACCGAGTTCGACGGCGAGGTCACGCTGCTCCACGTCGCCGAGGACGACGAGGAGGCGGGCCGCGCGTTCCTCACCGAGTGGGCCGACGCGCACGACCTCTCCGACGCCACGCTCCGGATCGAAAGCGGCGACGTCGAGAACAGCATCGAGCGCGCCGCCCGCGACGCGACGATGCTCATCATCGGCGCGACCCAGAAGGGACTGCTCTCGCGGCTGGTCAGCGGGTCGCTCGTGTTGGACGTGCTCAACGAGGTGGAGTGTTCCGTCCTGCTCGCGGAGCCGCGCAGCGAGCGCGGCATCCTCGGCCGGCTGTTCGGGAGCGGCGCGCGGTCGAACGACGTGACGGACGCGACGGAGACGCCAGCGGAGGTTGGCGTCGGACCGGAGCCGTCGACGCCCGAGATCGACGAGGGCGCGGACCAGGGGTCGAGCGCGGGCGACGAGTCGAAGGCAGACTGACGCGGCGAATTTCTGTTACATAGCGGGTGGCGTCCGAACGATCCCCGTCAGCCCCAGTGCCAGAAGTGGTTGTCGTCGTCCTCGACCGGGTCGGTGCGCTCCCGGAGGGCGGCGACGTCCTCGGCGGTCGGCTCGTGGTCGTCGGGGAGCCGCTCCATACAGTCGAAACAGAGGAAGAACTCCGAGCCGTCGGTGAGTTCGAGCGTCAGCCCCTGCGTCGACTCGAACGCGAAGTTCCACAGGTCGCCGATCCCGCCGGCGATCCGCACGGACCGCTCGCACACGTCGCACGCCTCGGAGGCCATACGCATCTCTCACGGGGTCCGCGGGGTAAGGCGTGTCGCCTCGGTAATTATTATCGCCGCTGTGTGGAGAGACGCGATTGACAGCTCTGCGGTGAACACCGCTCAATCAGCAGCCACTCGTTTATAACCGACTATCAGCAGACCGGCGGCGAACACTCTCAAAGCCCCAGCCGGCGAGGCGGGCGCACGCTCGCTGCGCGCCTCACTCGGTCGCTGTCGCTCCCTCGTTCGGTGCTTACGTCGCCTGCGCCCGCCTCGCCGGCTGCCCCTTTGAGTCCCGCCCGACCGCAACCGCACGGCGCCTCACGCCTCCCCAGCCTCGCGGTTCGCGCTCTCCGAGCGCTCACCGCGTCCAGCGAGAATCGAAGATTCTCTGGCAGCCGGCGCGTAGCGCCGGCGACCTCGCGCGCTCCGTCGCGGCCGCCGAGGGCGGCCGCTCGCAGGCACGCGCCACCGTGAGGGATTCAGCGCTGCTCCGCGTCGATAACGTGTCCGTCGCTCGGGTCGAACCCGACCGCGACCGCGCCGTCGAGGGGGTCGACGGTCCGGACGAGCAGTTCGCGGTCGCCCCAGTCGAGCGTGACGCGCGTCGTCTCGCCGAGGAACTCCGCGCTGGCGACCGTCGCGCGCAGCGTGTTTTCGCCGACCGGAGCGGCGGTCTCGCCGCCTCCTGCTCCACCCGCGCTCGCGACGCGCAGGTGTTCCGGACGGACGCAGAACGCGATCCGGTCGCCGACTTCGGGCGAGTTCGTCGCGGGCGCGCCCTCCCCCGCATCGCCGCCGCCCCCGGGTGCGACGCGGAGGGTCTCGTCGCCGCCGTCGACGTCGACCGCGAGTTCGCCTTCGCCGAGCGACTCCACGACGCGGCCCGCGAACACGTTATTGTCGCCGACGAACTCCGCGACGAACCGCGTCGCGGGCTCGCGGTACACCGTCCGCGGGGGTGCCACCTGCTCCGGCGTCCCGTCGTTCATCACCGCGACGCGGTCGGAGACGGCCAGCGCCTCCTCCTGGTCGTGCGTGACGTATATCGTGGTAATCGACAGTTCGGACTGGATCCGCTTCACCTGCGCGCGGAGCCGTTCGCGGAGCCGCGCGTCGAGCGCGCTCATCGGCTCGTCGAGGAGGAGCACGTCGGGGCCGGGCGCGAGCGCCCGCGCCATCGCGATCCGCTGCTGTTGCCCGCCCGAGAGGCTCTCCGGGTCGCGGTCGGCGGCGTCCGGCAGGTCGACCAGTTCGAGGAGTTCCGCGACGCGCTCGTCGCGCGTGACGCCGTCGGGCGGGTCGGCGAAGTTGAGCCCGTACGCGACGTTCTCTCCGACGGTCATGTGCGGGAACAGCGCGTAGCTCTGGAAGACGACGCCCACGTCGCGGTCCTCCGGGGGCACGCCGGCGACCGACTCGCCGCCGAACCGGACCGTCCCGCTCGTCGGCTCCTCGAACCCGGCGATCAGGCGGAGTGTGGTCGTCTTCCCGCAGCCCGACGGCCCGACGAGCGTGAAGAACTCGCCCTCCCGCACCCGGAGGCGCACGTCGTCGACCGCGGCCGTCTCGCCGTAGCGCTTCGTCACCCCGTCGAGTTCGACCGCGACCGGTGGGTCGGGCGCAGACTCCGACTTCGGTTCAGAGCCCACGGTGGTCACCCCCGAGCCGCTCGATGACGACGAAGCTGACCCCGGTGACGACGAGCAGGACGACGCCCATGGCGGTCGCCGGTCCGAGCCGCCGCCCGATGAACCGTTCGATCGCGACGGGCATCGTGTACGCGTCGGCGCCGGTCGCCAGCACGACGGTCGAGGTGAACTCGCCGATCGAGACGGCGAACGCGAACGCCGCGCCCGCGACGACCGCGGGCCAGACGAGGGGGATCTCCACGTCCCGGATCACCCGCGCCCGCGAGGCGCCGAGCGCCCGCGCGGACTCGACGAGCGAGCGGTCCAGCCCGGCGAGCCCGGGCGAGACGGTGCGCACGACGAACGGGTAGCCCGAGACCGCGTGCGCGACGACGATCGCGGCCGCGCCGCTCGCGGCGATCCGCCACCCCCCGATCTCGACGCCGAAGACGAGCCCCCGCAGGAGACCGAGCCCGACGATGATCCCCGACACCGCCAGCGGCGCCATCGCGGCCGCGTCGACCAGCGTCCGCCCGCGGTACCGCCGCGTGGTCAACACCGCGACGACGACGCCCATCGGGAGCGCGAGCAGCGTCGCGCCTGTCGCGAACGCGAGCGAGTTCCGGATCGCGGGCCACGGACGCACCTGAAACGCCGCCCCCGTCTGCTGGCGCTCGACCAGAAATCGGTAGTGGTCGAGCGTGAGCGCGCCGTCGCCGCCGGTCACCGACGCGAGGACCATCGACGCGATGGGCGCGAGGAAGACGACCCCGGCGACGACCCCGTAGGCGGCCAGCCCGGCCCGCGGCAACAGCTCGCGGAGCGTCGCGGCGGGCGGGGAGAGCGGGCGCCGGGGGAGCGGCCGAGCGCCGCGCGCGCCGGTCGACTGCCGGGCCTCGTACCGGAGGTACGCGAGCAGGACGCCGAGCGAGACCGCGAGTTCGATGATCGCAAGCACGGCGGCCTCGGCGTAGCTCAGGTCCCGCACCAACCGGTAGACGAGCACCTCGACGGTCACGAGCTCGAACCCCCCGAGCGCCAGGACGATGGGGAAGGTTCCGAAGGTGAACACGAACGTCAGCGCCGCGCCCGTGAGGACGGCGGGGTACACCTGCGGCGCGACCACGTCGACGAACGCCCGGACCGGCCCAGCGCCGAGGCTGCGGGCGGTCTCGACCGCGCTCGCGTCCACCGACTCCCACGCCGCGGTCGTCACGCGCGCCACCAGCGGCGCGTTGTAGAACGCGTGGGCGATCACCACCGCTTCGAGGGTGAACATGAGTTCGACCCGCGGGAGTCCGAGCGTCGTCAGGGCGGCGTTCAACGTGCCGTTCTCGCCGAACGTGGCGACGAACCCGACCGCCACCATGATCGACGGGAGGACGAACGGGACGATGGTGAGCGAGCGCAGGGTTCGCCGCCCGGGGAACTCGAAGCGCGCGAGCAGGTAGGCGGCCGGGAGGCCCAGGGCGACGCTCGCGACGGTCGAGAGGACCGCTTGGTACGCGGTGAAGCCGACGATCCCGAGTCGGCGGTCCGGCGAGAGGAGCGCCCGCGCGACCGCGACCGGGGACTCGCCCGACAGCAGCCGGGCGAGTTCGCCGAAGTAGAACGGGTCGGTGAGCACCTCGGCGAAGGCGCCGAGGGTGACGGCGCCGTCGACGACGACCGCCTCAATCAGGACGGTCGCCGTCGGGTAGTAGAAGGCGACGACGAGCGCGGCGCTGGTGAGGGCCGCGAGCGCCGTCAGCGCGCGCGCCTCGGCCCACTCCCCGAGCCGAGACAGTCGCCCGTCGTGGTCGGTCACGCGCTCGGTCCCTCGTCGGACACGCGATCAGTTCCCGGCGTACTGCCGCTCCCAGGCCTCGACCCACGCGTCGACCGAGCCCTGGAGCTCGTCGTAGGTGAACGTCACCGGGTCGGCCGGCTCCTTCGCCAGCTCGGCGTAGTCGCTCGGCAGCTCCGCGCCGTCGGTCGACGGGAACGCGACGTTGCGCTGGGCGATCTCCCCCTGAACGTCCGGCTCCAGCATGAACGACATGAACTCGCGGGCGAGGTCGGGCTCGTCTGCGTCGGCGAAGAGGGCCATCCCCTCCGGGTTCGCGTACGCCTGGTCGTTCAAAAAGCGGATCTGGTGCTTCTGGAGGTCCGCGCCCTCCATGTCCGCGAACACCTGATCGGTGGAGTAGGAGACGACGATCGGCGCCTCCCCCTCGCTCCACGCCGCGTACGCGTCGTCCCAACTCCCCAGCACGCGCACGTCGTTCGCTTGGAGTTCCGCCCAGTAGTCGAGGTAGTCGTAGTCGGGGTCGCCGTCCCCGCCCGCGACGGCCTCGCCGTCGCCGTCGCTCGCGACCCCGCCGTCGCCGAAGCGGCTGATCGTGTGGAGGAGGAACGCCCGCCCGGTCGCGGAGCCGCCGGGGTTCTGCGCGATGAGCGCGCCCGCGTGCTCGTCGTCGAGCAGTCCGTCGAACGTCTCCGGCGCCTCTGCGGTCGTGCTGTCGTACACGAGGCTGACGTAGCCGGTGTCGAACGGGACCGCCCGCTCGAACGGGTCGAACCGGAGTCCCTCCTTGACCGCGTCGCGCCCGTCGACGTCGCCCGCCTCGGCGAAGAGGTCCTCGTCGAGCGCCCCGTCGACGCGGACGAGGTCCTCCGTCGTGAGCCCGACGTAGAGGTCGGCGTCGATGCCCGCGCCAGAGGCGGCGCGCTCAACGTAGTAGTTCACCTCGTTGTCGGGCGTCGCCCACTCCAGCGTGGCGTCGTACCGGCTCTCGAACTCCTCTTTGAGCCACTCGCCGGGGCTCACCGACGGCGCGTCGATGAAGTTCGTGTACGTGGCGACCGTCAGGGTCGGCGTCTCGTCGCCGCCGTCGCCGCTCTCCGATCCGCCGTCGTCGGTTCCGTTG
>NZ_NEWJ01000092.1:136-9350 GCF_002135045.1 Halorubrum sp. SD683 | reverse complement strand
CGGGCGGGACGCGCGGCCGGCCGGTCGGGGCTTGCGCGCGGTCTGCGCGCCGGTGGCGCCGGCCCCGGGACCGATCGCGGCGCCGACGGCTGCGGTCGGGTGGCGGAGCGCGGTGCGGGGGCCGAACCCGGCGCGCCGCGTCCGCCGGCGCCCGGGGGGCTTCCGCGGCTCGGAAACGTCCACGAACTGGCGAGCGACGCGCTCGGCTTCTACGGGCGCCGCGCCGCGGCCCACGGCGGCGTCGTCCGGTACGACGTGTTCGGGACGGAGAGCTACCTCGTCACCGATCCCGCGGCCGTCCGCCGAGTGCTCGTCGACGACCACGACCGGTACGAGAAGGGCGAGATGCCCCGATCCCGGCTCGGCGGGCTCCTCGGCGACGGCCTGTTCCTCGCGGAGGACGATGACTGGCGGGAGCAGCGGACGACCGTACGCTCCGCGTTCTTCCGCGAGCGGGTGGCCGAGTACGGCGACGCGATGGTCGACCACGCGCGCCGCGCGGCGGCGCAGTGGGACGACGGCGAAGTCGTCGACGTCCACGCCGCGGCGACAGACTACGCGTTCGCCGTCCTCGCCGAGAGCCTGCTCGGGCGCGACGTCGAACGGGAGCGCGAGACCGTGCGGGCGGCCGCCGAGAGCGTCACCGAGCGGTTCGACACCGGGCGGATGACCTCGTTCCTCCCGGAATGGGTGCCGACCCCGGCGAACCGTCGGTACCGGCGGCGGATTGGGGCGCTCCGGTCGACGATCCGAACGCTCGTCGCCGAGCGCCGCGCGGCCGGCCCGCCCGCCGACCCGGGCGCCGCGGACGACCTCCTCGGCACGCTCGTCGCGGCCGCGGAGCTCGGGGCGATGGACGACGACCGGCTCGTCGACAACGCGGTGACGTTCCTGTTCGCCGGCCACGAGACGAGCGCGCTCGGGCTCACGTACGCGCTCTACTGTCTCGCCGACAGACCCGAATTTCAGGAGCGGGTCCGGCGCGAGGTCGCGGCGCTCGACGGCGACCCCCGCCCCGCCGACCTCGGGGCGTGCCCGGCGTTGACCGCGGCCGTCGACGAGGCGCTCCGGCTGTATCCGCCCGTCCACACCTTCTTCCGAGAGCCGACCGAGGCGGTGAGGCTCGGGGGGTACCGCGTCCCCGCGGGGGTCGTCGTGACGCTCTCGCCGTGGGCGGTCCACCGCGACGGGCGGTGGTGGGACGACCCGACCGCGTACCGCCCCGAGCGCTGGCTGCGCGACGGGGCGGCGGGACCCGCCGACGGCGACGAGGCGGGAGGGCCCGTCCACGGCGACGAGGCTCCCGGTCCGGCGGTCGGTGAGCGCCCCGAGTACGCGTACTTCCCGTTCGGGGGCGGCCCGCGACACTGTATCGGGATGCGCTTCGCGAGACAGGAGCTCCGACTCGCGACCGCGACGCTGCTCCGGCGGCTGCGGCTGGAGCCGGTGACGACCGACCTCTCGGTGCGGGCGAGCGTGAACACGCGACCGGACGGACCGGTCCGCGTCCGCGTTCGCACGCTGGAGGAACCGCTCGACGCGAACGAGCCGTCCGATACCAGTTGACAAATACACATATGTACTTCGACAGAGATTCCTCGCGTATGGTCCGCTCAGACAGCAGCACGCGCCGTCGGATCGCCCTCGTCCTCGCGGCGGTGGCGCTCCTCTCGCCGCTCGCGACGGGAGTCGCGGCGGCCCAGTCGGTACAGAGCCCCTCCGGGTCAGTCGTCATCGCCGAGGGCGAGACGGTCGACGGCGTCGAGACCGTGGCCGCGACGATCGTCGTGCGCGGCACCGTCGAGGGGGACGTCTCCGGCGCGGCCGGGTCGATCCGGATCGCCGAGACGGGCCGCGTCGGCGGGAACGTTCAGGCCGCCGCCGGGACCGTCGTCGTCGAGGGGACGGTCGGCGGCGACGCCGAGGTCGGGGCCGGCTCCTTCGAGTTGACGGAGTCCGGGCGGATCGACGGCTCGCTCGACGTCGGCGCGGGCTCGATAACGGTCGACGGGGCGGTTGGCGGCGACGTTCGTGCGGGCGCCGACTCGGTCGTCCTCGGTCCGAACGCGGCCGTCGACGGCGAGTTCCGGTACGACGCCGAGACGTTCACCCGGAGTCCGGACGCGTCGGTCGCCGGCGGCGTCGTGGAGGACCCGAGCCTCGGCGACGGCGGCGGGAGCGGGATCGCCGGCGGCGGTGACTTCCTGCCCTCGTGGGTCGGCACCGTCTACGGCGCCGTCGCCAACCTCGTACTGGGTTCGGTCCTCCTGTTCGCGTTCCCCCGATTCTCTCGGGGAGTCGGAGACCGCGTCGGCACCGACCCGCTCGTCAGCGGCGGGGTCGGGATCCTCGCGCTCGTCGTCGCCCCGGTCGCCCTCCTGCTCCTCGCGATCACGATCGTCGGGCTCCCGCTGGCGCTCGTCGGCTTCGCGGCCTACGGCGTCGCGATCTGGGTCGGGTCCGTCTACGGACAGTACGCCCTCGGCTCGTTGATCCTCGGCCGGCTCGGCAGCCCGAGCCGGTGGCTCGCCCTGCTCGTCGGCGTCGTCGCGGTCGCGCTGATCGGGCTCGTCCCGTGGGTCGGCGGGATCGCGGAGTTGCTCGTCCTGCTCCTCGGGCTCGGCTCGCTCGGGCTCGGACTGTACGACGGGTACCGCGGTCGCGACCGCGGAACCGACCCCGATCCGGGGGCAGTGAGCGTCGATTGACGGCGCGGTCCAGGTCGCGCTTTCGACGCCGACGCTCCCCTCCGCGGCGGCAAGGACTTTTTCTCACCCCGTCGAACCGGGGCGCATGGACGAGATGGACCTCCCGCGCGCCGCCGTGTCGCCCCCAATCGTCACGCCGTTCGACGCCGACGGCGGCGTCGACGCCGATGCCCTCGCGAACCACGTCGACGCGCTCGTCGAGGCCGGGCTCGACGGGATGGCCCCCTGCGGGACGACGGGCGAGTTCGCCAGCCTCTCCGACGGCGAGCGCCGGACCGTGGTCGAGGCGGTCGTCGACGCGGCCGACGGCCGAGTCCCGGTGATCGCCGGCGCGGCCGACACCGCGGTCTCCCGGGTCCGCGACCACCTGTCGGCCGCCGCGGCGGCCGGGGCCGACGCGGGGCTCGTCACCCTCCCGTACTACCACGCGTCGACCGAACCGGCGGGCCAGCGGGCGTTCCTCGAGGCCGTCGTCGACGACGCCCCGCTCCCGGTGCTCCTGTACGACATCCCGGCGACGGTCGGCGAGTCGATCGACCTCGACGCCCTCGCCGGCCTGGCGCGTCGCGAGTCGGTCGTCGGCATGAAGGACACGACCGGCGACCTCACCGACCTCGAAGCGAAGGTCGCCGCGACGCCGGACTCCTTCGCCGTGTTCCAGGGCGTCGACGCGCAGCTCTACCCGAGCGCGAGCATCGGCGTCGACGGCGGGATACACGCCCTCTCGCAGGTTATCCCGGAGGTATTCGTCGCGCTCGCCGAGGCGATCCGCGACGGGGACGACGACCGCGCGCTTGCGTGCCATCGCCGCGCGGTCGCGCCGCTTTTCGCCCGCTGCGCCGACCACGGCTTCGCGCCGGCGACGAAGGTCGCGGCCGCGCACCGCGGGTTCGTCCCCGACCCCCGCGTCCGGCCGCCGCTCACGCTCCCGGACGAGGCCGAGCGCGAGCAGATCCGCGCGGACGTGGACGCGGCGCTGGACGTGGTCTGAGAACGCTGCGGACGGGCCCTCCGAACGACCGCGCCCGCGCCCGCACCTCGCCCGCTACCCGTCGCCGATCAGTGTCCCGTCGGCCGCCTTCGGGCCCTCGGAGTCGAAGACGACGACATCGCCGTCGGTCCGCTCGCGGGCGGTCGGGTCGTAGCCGTCGCGGACGCCGATCGCCTCCTCCAGTTCGCGCACCGCGCGCTCTTTCAATGCGGCGGCCAGCTCCTCGGCGTCATCGCGGGAGATGTCGCGGCCGAGCCCCTCGCACTCGTGGGCGCGGACGACGCCCGCCTCGTCGACGGCCTCGCCCATCGGCTGGCTCGTCCCGTCGAGGGCGACGCTGAACGGGTAGGTCCGGCAGATCAGCGGCCGGGCGTCGTGGACCGTACACGCGCCCTCGCCGTCCGACTCCTCGTAGAAGGTACAGTCGCCGCAGCCGTCGGTCGCGAGCGCCCACTCGAACGTCTCGCCGCGCGGCTCGCCGTCGGCGTCCGGTTCCAGCCCGAACGGCATCGGTCGGGCCACGTCGCGCCAGTCGTACGCCTCGCCGGAGTCCGCTTCGGCGGCGTCGGCGACCCGGCGGACCTCGTCCGGGAAGACGGTCGCGGTGTGGGGCTCGCGGTCGCCGTCGTCGTCGTGACAGCCCGACTCGGAACCGGCACCGTCGTGACAGCCCGACTCGGTCTCGTCGACTCCCTCACCCGCGGGCGCACCGCCCGGCTCGTCGGGGGCGTAGCCGGTACAGCAGCCGCCACAGCGCGTACACTCGAAGCCGATGGACTCGATGGCGTCCGCGAGATCGGCGACGTCGAGGTCGCGGGCGGCGGCGAGTTCGGCTTCGAGCGGTTCCATACGCCCACGTTGCGACGCCTCGCGGTTAACCTCGTCCCTTCCGATCACCGGGGCGACTCGGTGGCAGGCGCGCTCCGGGCGAAGGAGCGAAGTGCGGCCGCTGCCTACCGAGGGGGCGTGAAGGAGTACGAGCGAAAACAGCTCCTAGAACGAGTCAACCGGGAGTCCTCGACGGTCGGCGTCGAAATCCCGGAGTCGATCGAGATCCAGGGCGAGGCGATCGACCTCCGGTCGTTCGTCTTCGAGATCAAGCGCCGCGACTCGATTCCGCCCGGCGAGCGCGACCGCGTCGACCGCGCGAAGCGGAACCTCCGTCGCGAGCGCCTCGACCGGCTCGAACCGATCGAGGAGAACGAGGTGAGCTACGAGGAGGGCGAGGCGCTGGCGTCGTCGATCATCGGGATCGACCGCGCGCTGGAGGCGCTGGAGGGGCTCGACGCCCCCGATCCGGAGACGGAAGCGAAGCGGCAGGAGGCCGCGGACCGGAAGCGCTGGATGAACTTCCTGAAGAAGGCGCTCGGCCGCGACGACGCCGGCGGCGGCGGTCGGACGCGCTTCTGATCGGGGCGCGGCGGCGGCGGCGCTCGCCGGCCGAGGGCTCAGTTCCCGGTGAAGTCGATCCGCGAGCCGCTACCGTCGCCCTTCCCGGCCGAGGGGCCGAGCCGGACGAACTCGTAGGCGTCGTCGTCGAGGTACACCGCGTCGTCCGCCACCGCGACGCCCACCGACTCGAGGACGGCCCCCTCGCAGGGCCCGAAGTTACAGTAGCCGCCGTCGGCCTCGAACGTGGCCCCGTGCTTCTGGCAGAACACCTCGCCGTTGCGCACGAAGGCCCCGTCGTCCTTGTCGAGGCGCACGTCCGTCCAGTGCTGGCAGTAGTTCCGGAACGCGCGTACCTCGCCCGCGGCCCGGGTGAGGACCGCCTCGACCTCCGGCGCGCCGTCCTCGCCTTCGCCGAGGTCGCCCTCGCCCTCGTCGACCGCCTCGGAGTCGACAGGGCGCAGCGTCGCGAGCAGCGTGCTCTCCTCCGGGACCTCCTCGACGCCGGCGATCCGGCGGCTCTCGTCCATGTCCGTGGGAGGCCGGCGACCGGCTTGAACGTTGCGCGTTCCCCGGCCGCCGCCCGTCACAGCCGCTCACCGTCGTAGTACCGCTCTTCGACGCGCCGGTCGAACAGCCGCGAGAGGAGCGTCGTGAGCGGGCCGGCGACCCCCTCGCCGTCGCCGTCGACCGCGATGCCGTCGACGGTCGCCACGGGGCGGACCTCCCACGTGGAGTTCGTGAGGAATGCCTCGTCGGCTTCGCGGACCGCGTCCGGCGCGTACGTCCCCTCCTCGACCGGGATCCCCTCCGACTCCGCGAGTTCGATCACCGTCGTCCGGGTGACACCGGGCAGGATCGGTCCGTCCAGCGAGGGCGTCTTGAGCGCTGTCCCGTCGGCGAAGAAGAGGTTCGCGGTCGCGCCCTCCGCGACGTTGCCGTCGGGGTCGAGCATGAGCGCCTCGTCCGCGCCGGTGACGCGAAGTTCGAGCCGGGCCAAGATTCCGTTGAGGTAGTTGTGCGTCTTCGCCGCGGCCGGGAGCGCGCGGCTCGCGGGCTTGCGCGTCTTGGTCGTCTGGAGCGCGGCGGGCCCGCCGTGGACCGGATCGCTCCCGACGCCGCCCCGGGGGAGCGGCTTCGCGATGACGACCACGGTCGGGTCGACCTCGGGCCGCGGGTCGAGCGTGCCGGGCTGCGTCCCGCGCGTGATCGAGAGCCTGACGTAGGCGTCCGCGAGGTCGTTCGCGGCGAGCGTCTCGTCGACGCGGCGTTTCAGCTCCGCGTCGGTGATCCCGTGGTCGAGCTTCAGCGTCTCGCAGGTGTCGGCGAGCCGGGCAGCGTGCGCGTCCCACCGGAAGACGTCGCCGCCGTACGCGCGCATCGTCTCGAAGGCGGCGTCCCCGTAGGCGAACCCGCGGTCCTCCACCGAGACGGTCGCCTCCGCGGCCGGGACGAGGTCGCCGTCGACGTGGTACAGTCGCTCGCCGTCGCCGGTCGCCGCCGAGCGGTCGGTGTCGTCACTCATGCTCTTCGCACACCTCTACGAAGTTCCGGACCATGCGCTTCCCGCGCGGCGTGAGGATGCTCTCGGGGTGGAACTGGACGCCGAGGTGCGGCTTCTCGCGGTGGCGCACGCCCATCACGACCTCGCGCTCCTCGTCGGTTCGCGCGGTCTCGACCAGCTCGTCCGGGAGGGCCTCGCGCTCGACGGAGAGCGAGTGGTACCGCCCGACGCGGAGCCGGTCGGGGAGGCCGGCGAAGACGCCCTCGCTGTCGTGGGTTATCGTCGAGGGCTTCCCGTGGACGACCTCCGGCGCGTGGCCGACCCGACTCCCCCGGCTCGCGCACAGCGCCTGGTGGCCGAGACAGACGCCGAACACCGGGCGGTCGAGCGCGAAGACGGCCGTCGAGACGCCCGCCTCAGCCGGGGTTCCCGGCCCGGGCGAGACGACGACGCCGTCCGGGTCGAGCGCGCGGATCCCCGCGAGGTCGACCGCGTCGTTGCGGCGCACCGTCACCGCGCCGGCGACCTCGCCGACGTACTGGACGAGGTTGTACGCGAACGAGTCGTAGTTGTCGACGACGAGCACCCGCGCGTCGGCGTCGCCAGCGCCGGGACGCCAGCCGGCTCCCGCCGCCGCGGGCTCCGAATCGGGCCCAGCGCCCGTCTCGGCCTCGTCCACCGTCATCGCTCCGCCACCCCCTCAGCGGGTTCGTCGACCGCCATCTCGCCGCCGACGAGCGCCTCGTCGACCGCGCTCACCAGCGCCCGAGCCTTCGCGAGCGTCTCCTCGTACTCGGCGTCCGGGTCGGAGTCATGGACGATCCCGGCCCCGACCCGGAGGTGGTACTCGGCGGCGCGGCGCACGAGCGTCCGGATGACGATGTTCAGCGTCGCGCGTCCGTCGAACCCGGCCGCGAACATCGACCCGGTGTACGGGCCCCGTCGGGTCGGCTCCAGCTCGTCGATGATCTCCATCGTCCGGGGCTTGGGCGCGCCCGTGATCGTCCCGCCGGGGAAGCAGGCCGCGACCGCGTCCGCGAGCCCAACGTCGGGCCGCGCCTCCCCCTCGATCAGGCTCACGAGGTGCATTACCTCGCTGTAGCGGTCGACGCGGCGGTACTCGCTCACCTCGACGGTACCGAACCGCGACACCTTGCCAAGGTCGTTGCGTTCCAGGTCGACCAGCATCGCGTGTTCGGCGCGCTCCTTCTCGTCGCCGGTCAGTTCGGTCTCCAGCCTGGCGTCCGCCGCCTCCGTCTCCCCGCGGGGGCGCGTCCCCGCGATCGGTTCGGTGACGAGGCGGGCGCCGCGGTCGGGGTCGTCGGTCGGCTCGCGCTCCAAGAGGAGCTCCGGGCTCGCGCTCACGAGGTCGACTCCGCTCGGGCGCTCGCCGAACTCGACCAGCCCGGAGTACGGGGCCGGGTTCACCGTCCGCACGGCGTTGTACGCGTCGAGCGGGTGGACCGCGGCGGGCGCGGTCAGCCGCTGGGAGACGTTCGCCTGGAACGTGTCGCCCTCGCGGACGTACGCTTTGACCCGGCGGACCGCGTCGGCGTACCCCTCGCGGCCCACGTCGCTCTCGAAGGTCGCGCCGGCCGCGGCCGGGTCGGGCACTGGCCCCGAACTCGGGTCTCCACCCTCAATACGGTCTATCAGCGCCGCCGCCCGCTCGACGCCCCCGTCGAATACCGTGTCGAGCGCGTCGCGGTCGGCGTCGGGGTCGTCGAGTCCTGCCGGGACGCGCGGACAGGCGGTGACTCGGAGCGTGACGGACTCGGAACCGCCGTCGGCGTCGACAGGGCACTCCCACGCCGCGATCCGGTCGAAGAGCGCGGCCTGGAGCCGCGGGAGGCCGCGGTCGTCGACCGCTCCGGGACCGTCGGACGCCGGCGGCGGGAAGTCCTCCAGGTCGCGGGCGGCGTCGTAGGAGAGCCAGCCGAACGCGCCGCACGGGTACGGCACGTCGCAGTCGCCGCGGGCCAGCATCTTGCCGTCGAGGAGTCCCTCTAGCGCCGTCAGCGAGGGCGACGGGCGCCGGTAGTCGCCGGTGGAGGCCGTCCGCGCGTCGCCGCCCGACCCCTTCCCCTCGCCGCTCGCGGTCGCGACGACCGCCTCGTCGGAGACGGTCAGCCGCTCGACCGGGTCGACGCCGAAGTAGCCCCATCCGGACTGGCCGCCGGTCGTCTCGTAGAAGACGCCGCCGGGGCCGCGCCGCGCCCGGCGGTAGGCCGCGAAGGGGTCGTCGACGTCGACCCGGAGTTCGACCGGGACCCGGGCGCCGTCCGGCGCCGCGGCCGCGACCGCGCGGAACCGGCCCCGGTCGGTGCGTACCGTTCGGTTCATGCGACTCTCTTCGGCGGTGGCGGTGAAACAGTTGCGGTCGACCGGACCCGTCCCGGCCGTCAGAACTCGCTCGCGCGGTCGATCCACGTCGCGGCGCGCTTCTCGCCGACGCTCGTCCCCTCGGCCACGGCGGCCGCGTCCGCCGCGGCGAGATCGTCTATCGTCTCGATCCCGATCCCGGCGAGGCGCTCGGCGTACGCCGGGCCGATGCCCTTGATCTCCTCGACGCTCGGCCCGCGGGCGGCGCCGCACACCGCGCCCGCGTCCCTCCCGCCCGCC
>NZ_NEWJ01000092.1:0-126 GCF_002135045.1 Halorubrum sp. SD683 | reverse complement strand
GTATATCCCTGGGACCGGTCTTCTAAGGAATCGCGGTACTTCGGTGTACTTCGGCTCAGTGAACGGCGCAGCTGTTCGCAGTTGTTTGTCTGTTGTTCCGTTTGTTCTCTATTTTTTTTTTTTTTT
>NZ_NEWJ01000091.1:0-9362 GCF_002135045.1 Halorubrum sp. SD683 | reverse complement strand
ACCCAGAGGGAGTATGTTCCACGAGGTCGTTGACGACCGCGGAAGCGGGCCCGACGTCGACGCGGACGAACCGGCGGCGGCGGAGTTACTCGCGGCCTTCGAGACGCTGGTCACGGAGGCCGCGTCGGGCGTCGACGGCGACCGGCTCGTCGGCGAGGTCGGCCTGACGGAAGCGGACGCGAGCGCCGTCCGCGACGGGGACGTCGCGGCGCTCTCGCTCGCGGACGCGGCGGCCGTCCTCGCGGCGGCGGAGCCGGGGCGCGACGCCGACGCGATGGTCGCGGAGGTGCGCGATCACCTCCTGATGGGGATGGCGACCGCCGTCCTCGACGTCGACGCGATCGCCGCGCGGATCGACGCCGACCTCACCGGGCAGGAGGTCCAACAGGCGCTGGAGGGGCGGACCAGATTAACTCTTGGCCAGCTCGCGGAGATACTCGCGGTCATCGAGCGTCGGAAGCCATGAGAGTCGTCGTCGTCGGCTGCGGCTACGTCGGGCTGGCGCTGGCGGAACAGCTCGACGCCCGCAGCCACGAGGTCGTCGGTGTCCGCCGGTCAAACGCCGGCCTCGACGCGGTCGACGCGGTCGGCTCCGGGGTCGAGGCCGTCCGGGCGGACGCGACCGATCCCGAGTCGCTCTCGGCGCTACCGGACGCGGACGCGGTCGTCTTCGCGGCCAGCTCCGGCGGCCGCGGTGCCGACGCGGCCCGGGAAGTGTACGTCGACGGCTTGGCGAACGTCGTCGACGAGTACGGCTCGCGGGCCGCGCCGCCGGACCGGCTCGTGTACACCTCCTCGACGGGCGTGTACGGTGACCACGACGGCGGGTGGGTCGACGAGGAGACGCCGGTCGACCCGACCACGGAGAAGACCCGCGTCCTCGCCGAGGCCGAGCGGATCGCGACGGAGCGCGCGGCCGACGCCGGGATCGACGGGACCGTCGTCCGGTTCGCGGGGCTGTACGGGCCGGAACGCTACCGGCTGGATCGGTACGTGGATGGCCCGGTGACGGCCGGTTACCTGAACATGGTCCACCGCGACGACGCCGCGGGATCGATTCGACATCTGCTGGAGACGGACCGCGCACGCGACCGCGTCGTCCTCGTCGTTGACGACGAGCCGGTCGGCAAGCACGTGTTCGCCGACTGGCTCGCGGACGCCTGCGGCGTCCGGCGCCCGGAGAAGCTGTCGAAGGACGAGCGGATCGCGGTGGGGAACCTCTCGGCGGCCGCGGAGCGCCGGATCCGAACCAGCAAGCGCTGTTCGAATGCGCTGCTCCGCGAGCTCGGCTACGAGTTCGCTCATCCCACGTTCCGGTCCGGCTACCGCGACGCGGTGCGAGCGTACCGGACGCGGACCGAGTAGCGCGTCTCGGACGGACGGCGGCCGGTTCGGCCCGTCGTCGTCCGACCGCGGTCGGTTCCGTCGGTTTCACTCCGTCAGAACGGTAACGAACCTTCATGTGTCGGGAGCGACTCAACACAACGCATGCGAGCGATGAGCGCGGTCGGCGACCGACTCTCGCAGGCGGAGGCAATGGTCCGGGAGAACCCGGAGATCGCCGTCGCCGGGGCGCTCATCGTCCTGATCGTCGTCGCCGTGGGGCTCGTCGTGCTCCGTGCCCGCCGGACGCCTGGAGTCAGGTTCCGCCGGCTGCTGGCCGACGAGGACGAGATAACGGTGTTGATGCACCCGAACCCGGACCCCGACGCGATGTCGGCCGCGGTCGGCGTGGCCTCGCTCGCCGATCAGGTGGACGTCGACGCAACCGTCCAGTACCCCGGTCAGATCCGTCATCAGGAGAACCGGGCGTTCCGGACGGTCCTCGACTTGGAACTGGAGCCGATCGAACACGTGAGCGACCTCGCGTCGGAATCGGTCGTCTTGGTCGACCACAACGAGCCGCGGGGGTTTGCCGGCGCCGACGGCGTGTTGCCGATGGCCGTCGTCGATCACCACCCCGGCGACGGCGCCGGTGGATCGTTCACCGACGTACGGACCGACTACGGCGCGAGCGCGTCGGTCGTCGCCGAGTACTTTCAGGACAACGACGCGGTCCCCGTCCCGCCGGACAAACACGCGAGCGAGACCGGGAGCGACCTGACGCTGTCGACGGACACGGCGACCGGGCTGTTGTACGGGATCTTGGCCGACACGAAACACCTCACCGTCGGCGCCAGCGAGCCCGACTTCGCGGCGGCCGCGTACCTCTATCCGGGCGTCGATCAGGACCGGCTCGACCGGATCGCGAACCCGGCGGTCGACGCGGAGGTGCTGGAGGTGAAGGCCCGGGCGATCGCCGGCCGTCGCATCGAGGGGTCGTTCGCGGTCGCGGACGTCGGCGGCGTGAACAACGTGGACGCGATCCCGCAGGCCGCGGACGAACTCATCCAGCTGGAAGGAGTCAGCGCGGTCGTGGTGATCGGCGAGCGAGACAAGACCGTCCACCTCTCGGGACGCTCGCGGGACGATCGGGTCCACATGGGTAACGCGATAGCGGCCGTGCTGGACGACGTCGACAACGGGAACGGTGGGGGGCACTCCCGGATGGGCGGCGGTACGATCGAACCGGAGCTCGACCCCACCGGGGAGGAGCCGAAGACCGTCGACCGCGACGCCCTCGCCGACGGGCTGTTCCGGGCGATGGCCGGGGACGTGTGACCGCGATCGACGCGGCGGGCCGGCGGGGCGAGGCGTCCACGCCGGACGTGAGCGTACAGATTTAACTTCCGGGCGGCGATCCCTCCGCTATGTACATCGCTGACGCGCTCGACGACGGGTGGCTCGCGCTCGCCGGCGTCGGCGCCGGCTACGGTATCGCGGTTGGACTGGTGTTCCTGCTGGTCTTCGTCGTCCCGTATCTAGCCGTCACGGCGCTGTAGCGGGGCGCTTTCGTCAACGACCGAGAGGTGAAAACAGCGATCGGCGGGTCTCGATCTGTGGTCGTCCGGGTCTCAGGCGAACGCCAGCGAGTCGTCGGCGTTCGTCTCCTCGTCCTGCCGGAGCTTCTCGTGGGCCTCGAGGAAGTCGTCGAGCGTGACCTCCGTGCGGTCGTCGCGGATAGCGAACATCCCGGCCTCAGTACAGATCGCCTTGATGTCGGCGCCGGAGGCGTCCGGTGTCAGCTCGGCGAGTTCCGCGAAGTCGACCCCGTCGGCGAGGTTCATGTTGCGGGTGTGGATCTGGAAGATGATCTCGCGGCCCTCGGTCTCCGGCTTGGGAACCTCGATGAGCCGGTCGAAGCGGCCGGGACGGAGGATCGCGGGGTCGAGCATGTCGAAGCGGTTGGTGGCGGCGATGATGCGGACCTCGCCGCGCTCGTCGAAGCCGTCCATCTCGCTGAGTAGCTGCATCATCGTGCGCTGGACCTCGGCGTCGCCCGAAGTCTTCGAGTCCGTCCGCTTCGAGGCGATGGCGTCGATCTCGTCGATGAAGAGGACGGCGGGCTGGTTCTCGCGGGCGACCTCGAACAGGTCCCGGACCAGCTTCGCGCCCTCGCCGATGAACTTGTGTACCAGCTCGGAGCCGGCCATCTTGATGAACGTCGCGTCCGTCTCGTTGGCGACCGCCTTCGCGAGCATCGTCTTTCCGGTGCCCGGCGGGCCGTACAGCAGCACGCCGCTCGGGGGCGTGATGCCCACGTCCTCGAACATGTCGGGGTGTTCGAGGGGCATCTCGACCGTCTCGCGGACCTCCGTCATCTGGTCTTCGAGCCCGCCGATGTCGGCGTAGGTGACATCCGGGGAGTGTTCGACCTGCATCACGCGGGCGCGGACGTCGGTCTCCTTCTCCAGCTTCTTGACCACCGAAAGCGAGTTGTTGACCGCGACGCGGTCGTCGGGGTCGAGCTGCTCGCGCAGCTCGTCGGTGATCTCGGTGAGCGCCTCCTGGTTGTTCCCGTGCTGTTTGATCACGGCGCCGTCTGGCGTTATCTCTTGGACCGTCGCCACGAACAGCGGGGACTGCTTCAGCTTCTTGTTCTCGTGAGTGAGCCGCTCGAGCTTCTGCTGGTACTTGTTGTTCTCCGCGTTGGCGTCGAGGAGTTTGTCGCGCATCTCCTCGTTTTGCGACTCGAGGACGTCGAGCCGCTCCTGTAAGGAGTCGATCTTCTCTTGTTTCGACGCCGAGCCCTCGTAAGGCATGTCGACGTCGTCGACCGTATCGCTCATTGTGTTTATTAAAGGGTCTCGCGGATAAGAGGCTTCGGGTGGGGGCACGATGGCGGCCGTACCGCCAGCGAACCACCGAACGACGGCGGTCCGGGTCTACGCTGATTCGCAGGTTTGACGGAAAATAATTCTCAGTAGTAATCAAAATGGATAGTAAATATTATCATCCGGCATGCCAAGGATCGGTATACGAATGAGCACGACCGACGCCGTCACCGCCGACGACGGGACCGCGGACCGCTGGGCGGCCGTTCGCGACCTGCCGCCGAGCGCCAAGCTGGTCGCGAAGGTGTTAGACTACAACGACACGCTGACGCAGAGCGAACTGGCCGAGGAGACGCTGCTCCCGCCCCGGACGGTCCGGTACGCGCTGTCGCGGCTCGAGGAGGAGGACGTCGTCGACTCGCGGTTCTCCTTCACTGACGCCCGCAAGCGGCTGTACTCGCTGGGTATCTGAGCGCGGACCGCCCGATCCGCCGCCGACGCTGACGCCCGGACCGCCCGCGTGCGACGATTTATCGGCGATACCGCGGCAGTCGTCCCGTGGTCTCGACTACCGCCGTCAAGCGCGCGCTGGCCGCGCTCGCGACTCGAACCGACACCGCGAGACGTCCGTACGTCGCCGTGATCGACGAGGCGGACGCCGCACGATCCGACCTCCGGCGCGCGGCCGGATTCGTCGACGCGATCGGGCTCGACGGGCTGGCGGAAGCGATTGACGCCGCGGACCGCGCGGACGACGACGCCGCCGTCGAGCGGGGGCGCGACGCGCTCGCCGCGTACCGGTCGTTCCGGCGGGCGGCGGCGGGCGACGCCCCCGGAAACGACCGCGAGGCGAACGCCGGGAGCGACGCCGACCAAGACAGCATCGGCGACCGAGACGGCGGCGGCGCCGAGCGCGATCACTTCCGCTCCGGCCCCGGAATCCCTAAGCCGGACACCGGCCAAGACGCGGACAGATGACACGGGTGATCCACACCGGCGACACCCACATCGGGTACTCGCAGTACCACTCGCCGGTCAGACGCCAGGACTTCCTCGACGCCTTCGAGGCCGTGGTCGACGACGCGGTCGACGGCGGCGTCGACGCGGTCGTCCACGCGGGCGACCTCTTCCACGACCGCCGGCCCGACCTCCAAGACCTGATGGGGACGATTTCCGTCCTCCGTCGGCTCGACGACGCCGGAATCCCCTTCCTCGCGGTCGTCGGTAACCACGAGTCGACGCGGGGCGGCCAGTGGCTCGACCTCTTCGAGCGGCTGGGGCTCGCCACCCGGCTCGGCGACGAGCCGGTCGTCGTGGGCGACACCGCCTTCTACGGCCTCGACCACGTCCCCGTCTCGCGGCGCGACGACCTCGACTACGCCTTCGCCGACCACGACGCCGACTACGCCGCCTTGGTCGCGCACGGTCTCTTCGAGCCGTTCGGCTACGCCGACTGGGACACCGAGACCGTGCTGACGGAGAGCGACGTCGCCTTCGACGCGATGCTCCTCGGCGACAACCACACCCCGGACACCGCCGAGGTCGCAGACACGTGGGTCACGTACCCCGGGTCGACGGAGCGCGCGAGCGCGAGCGAACGCGAGGGCCGCGGCTACAACCTCGTCGTCTTCGACGCCGACACGGCGGGCGGCGACGACCGCGTGGAGATCCGGCGCCGCGCGCTCGATACGCGCCCGTTCGTCTTCGTCTCCGTCGAACTGCGCGAGGGCGAGGGCGAGTCGCGGGTCCGCGAGCGCGTGCGCGAGTTCGACCTCGCGGAGGCGGTCGTCCACGTGGAGATCACCGGGGAGGGTGACCCGGTGACGCCGGCTGCCGTCGAGGAGTTCGCGACCGACGAGGGCGCGCTCATCGCGCGCGTCGTCGACCGACGCGAGGTCGACGCCGACGGCGAGGTGGACGTGAGCTTCGCCGACCCGGAGGACGCGGTCCGCGACCGACTCGACGAGATGGCGCTCTCGACCGCCGCGCGCGACGTGGAGCGCACGGTCCGCGAGGACACCGTCTCCGACGCGAACGTCCGCGAGACGGTGAAACGCAGGGTCGAGGAGCGGGTGGACGGAGACGGTGATCTCGACGCGTTCGACGCCGTCGAGGCCGGCGGCGACGGAGCCGAATCGGACGCCGACGGAGACGAATCGGACGGCGGCGGAACCGAACCGAACGGCGACGCGTCGGAGCCGACGGAGCCGAACACCGAGCCGGAGGCCGCGGAGCCCGAGGACTCCGACCCGGCGTCGACGGATGGCCAAGTCTCCATGGAGGACTACCTGTGAAGTTCGACCGCGTCCGCCTCGCGAACTTCAAGCCGTACGGCGACGCCGACCTGCGGCTGACCGAGGGCGTCACCGTGATCCACGGGCTCAACGGCAGCGGGAAGTCGTCGCTGCTTGAGGCCTGCTTCTTCGCGCTGTACGGGTCGAAGGCGCTCGACGGGACCCTCGGAGACGTCATCACGAACGGCGAGGAGGAGACGGAGGTCGAACTGTGGTTCACCCACGACGGCGTCTCCTACCGGGTCGAGCGGCGACTCAAATCGTACGACGGTCGGATCGACCACAAGTGTACGCTCAAGTCGACCGACGGGAGCGACGTGGCCCGCGACGGCGCGCGCGCCGTCCGCGAGTTCGTCACCGAACTGCTGCGCATGGACGCCGAGGCGTTCGTCAACTGCGCGTACGTCCGGCAGGGCGAGGTGAACAAGCTGATCAACGCGACGCCCCGGGAGCGGCAGGACACGATCGACGACCTCCTCCAGCTCGGGAAGCTGGAGGAGTACCGCGAGCGCGCCGGTGACGCCCGGCTCGGCGTCGAGGACGTGCTGGAGAACCGCCGCGGGCGGCTCGACCAGCTCGACGAGCAGATCGCCGCGAAGGAGGACCGCGACCTCCACGCGCGGCTCAACGAGCTTGAGGGCGAGCTCGGCGACGTCACCGACGACATTGACCGGTACGAGGCCCAGCGCGAGCAGGCGAAGGAGACGCGCGACGCGGCCGCGGAGACGCTGGAGACCCACGCGGAAAAGCGGGAGAAGCTGGAGTCGGTCAAGGCCGAGATCGACGAGATCGAGGCCGCGATCCGGGAGGCCGAGCGCGATCGCGACGACCACCGCGACGCGATCGGCGAGGCCCGCGAGCGGATCGCCGAGGTCGAGGCCGCGATCGACGACCGACTCGACGACGCCGGCCTCGACGCGCCGACCGAGGCGGCCGTCGCGAACCGGCGCGCGGAACTCGACGACCGTGAGGAATCGGTCCGCACGGACCTCGACGACGCGCGGGTGAACGCCGAGGGGCTGCGGAACCAAGCGACGAACCTCGCCGGGAAGGCCGACGACCGCACCGAGCGCGCGGAGGAGATCGAGTCCGAGGCCGACGACCTCGACGACAAGGCCGAGACGGCGGCGGAGGAGGCGGCGGAGCGCGAGTCGTCGATCGGGACGCTCCGCGAGGAGGCGGCGGAGCTCCGCGAACGGTTCGCGGCCGCCGACGTCGACCGCGACGGCGTCGCCGACGAGCGCGAGACGCTGCGCGACGAGCGGGGAGAAATCCGCGAGCGAATCGCCGAGCTGTCGGCGGAGCTGAAGAACGCCCGCGAGCGCGTCGAAGAGGCGGAGGCGCTGCTCGCGTCCGGGAAGTGCCCGGAGTGCGGCCAGTCGGTCGAGGACTCGCCGCACGCGAGCGGGATCGACGAGGATCGCGAGCGAGTGGCGGAGCTCGAATCCGAGCTGGAGGCCGCCCGCGAGCGCGAGGGCGACCTCGACGAGCAGGTCGCGGAGTTGGACGAGCTCGCGAGCGCGGCGGACAGACTCGACGAGATCGACGAGCGGATCGCGACCCTCGAAGAGCGCGCCGAGGAGAAGCGCGCGGCGGCGGAGCGGAAGCGCGAGCAGGCCGCGAAGAAACGCGAGCGCGCCGCCGAGCTCCGCGCTGAGGCCGAGGACACGCGTGAGGTCGCCGCGGAGAAGCGCGAGGAGGCGGAGGCCGCCGCGGCGCGCGTCGAGGAACTCGAAGCCGATCTGGAGGCGGTCGCGGACGCCCGTGAGGCGGTGACGGCGGTCGAGGAGCGCCTGTCGGCGATCGCGGACGCCGAAGACGAGATCGAGCGGCGCCGCGAGAAGCGCGAGAACCTGGCGGAGGTGAACGACGAGCGGCGCGACCGACTGGCGGACAAGCGCGAGCGGCGCGACGAGCTCGCCGACGCCGTCGACGAGTCCGCCGTCGAGACGGCGAAAGAGCGGAAGGAAGAGGCGGTGGAGTACCTCGAGAGGGTCGCCGGCGAGCTCGAGCGACTCGACGAGCGGAGAGAGGAGCTTCAGAACGCGATCGGCGGAGTGAAAGGCGACATCCGCGAGCTAGAGGGGCTCCGGGAGGAGCGCGAAGCGCTCGGCGATCGGGTGGACGCGCTCGAGACGCTCCACGAAGAGACGAGCGAGCTGGAGACGATGTACGGCGACCTGCGGGCGGAGCTCCGCCAGCGCAACGTCACCGAGCTGGAGCGCACGCTCAACGAGACGTTCGAGCTCGTCTACGGGAACGACGCCTACTCGCACATCGAGCTCGACGGCGAGTACGTCCTCACCGTCTACCAGAAGGACGGCGAGCCGCTCGACCCCGAGCAGCTCTCCGGCGGGGAGCGCGCCCTCTTCAACCTCTCGCTGCGCTGCGCGATCTACCGGCTGCTCTCGGAGGGGATCGAGGGCGCGGCGCCGACGCCGCCGCTCATCCTCGACGAGCCGACGGTGTTCCTCGACTCCGGGCACGTCTCGCGGCTCGTCCGGCTGGTCGAGGAGATGCGCGGGTTCGGCGTGCGCCAGATCGTCATCGTGAGCCACGACGACGAGCTGGTGGGCGCGGCCGACGAGCTGGTCACCGTCGAGAAGGACCCGCGCTCGAACCGCTCGACCGTCCGCCGGGAGGACACGGCGGAGCTCGACGTCACGTCGCTCGCGGACGACTGAGCGTCACCGCCGCTTCACCGGGTCCTTTTATATAGATCAGACGGCGGCAGGAACGGTAGAAGCCCGCGGCGACGCCGCCGCTGAGAGGGACAGCGGCGACGGCTCGCCCCTCCCCGTCGTGTCGGGCCTCCGCGCGGGCCCCCCCGGCGGACGCCACGGGCCACCGCGGGGGCGTCGGCCGCTCCGCGGGGGAGCCGATGGCGCCCGGAGGACCGCCCGAGCGAGCGCAG
>NZ_NEWJ01000090.1:0-9581 GCF_002135045.1 Halorubrum sp. SD683 | reverse complement strand
CGGCGAGATGTCGGCGCTCCCGCTCGACGTGAAACACCGCGTGGTACGCCGTGACCGCGTCGAAGCGGTCGGCCGCGAACGGGAGCGCCGACATCTCGCCGTGGCCGAGCCGGGCCTCGGGGACGGTCTCTCGGGCGAGGTCGAGCCCCCGGCGAGAGATGTCGATCCCGACGCTGCCCGGCGGGAGGTGCGCGAGCGTGCGCGCGCCGTCGCCGCAGCCGACGTCGAGGACGAGCGGGTCGCCGTCGCCGACCGCGGGGTCACTTGCCAGCGCGTCGAGCAGGTCGTCGATCAGCGCCGCGTCCGAACCGTCGGGGTCGCGGCGGGCGGCGTACGTCTCGGCGACCTCGTCCCACGCGCGGCGCACCGCGTTGCGGTCCATACCGACGTGACGGGCGCGAGCGGCTTGATTTCGTCGGCGGTCGAGGCACGCTGGCGCCGGCGGTCGAGGCACGCCGGCACCGCCGCTCGTCGTTCCGGGCGCGCGAAAAGATTGTCGGGGTTCGAGGCGGGGTCGTGCCCGACCGCGTCAGTCGTCGGCCGGGGCGCGCGGCTCCGCCGGGGGCTCGGGCTCCTCCGTCTCGCCCGCCGGCTCGTCGACCGCGTCGGCGTCGGGGATCGCGTCGGGTTCCTCGTCCGGCTCCTCGGATCGATGGCGTGCCCGGACCTCCTCCCAGGTCATCGCCTCGTCGTAATGGTGGCACATGGCAACTATTGACAAGGTCTGTTCGCTCATAAGCGTTACGTCGGTTAAGCGGGGTGAGAGCCCGCAAAGCGCGGTGTCGACGGGACGGACAGATCGGCCCGGGCGCCGAACTGACGGTCGCGGACGCCGGGCCGATCGGCGGGGGCGTCGACCGTAACGCCGGCTCAGTCGTCGGCCGAGGACGGAGTCGTCGCGTCGGCGCCCGCGTCGGCGACGGCGTCGGGCGCGGGCCCGGCGACCGCCTCGGCGACCTTCTCGATGGGGTGCGGCGGGGCCGCGGCCGCGGCGTCGCGGTCGCCGAGCTGTGACCGGCAGGAGGCCCCGGGGGCGGTCACCGTCTCGCCGTCGCTCTCGTCGACCTGATCGAAGAGGATCCGACCGATCGCCGCCGAGAGGTCGTAGTGTTCGGACTCGTAACCGAACGACCCCGCCATCCCGCAACAGGAGGAGTCGAGCGGGTACACATCGTAGCCGGCGCGCCGCAGCACGCCGACCGCGTGGTGGTCCTTGTTCGTCGCCTTCTGGTTACAGTGGCCGTGGTAGGTGAGCGACTCCGCGGGCGCGTCGAACGCTAGCCGCTCGTCCACGCGGCCGGCGTCGAGGTACTCCAGGACGCCGCACGCGGCGGCCGACACCGCTCTGACCTCGTCGCCGTCGAGCAGGTCGAGGTACTCGTCCTGAAACATCACCGCGTCCGAGGGCTCGACGAAGACGACCGACTGCCCGTCGCGGACGCGGGGCGCGAGCGCCGCGACGTTGGCCTCGGCGCGCTCGCGGGCCGCGTCGAGGAATCCCGTCGAGAACGCCGCGCGGCCCGAGGGCGCGAGGTCGTCCGGCACCTCGACGCGGACGCCGGCCGCCTCCAGCACCGAAACGGCGGCCTTGCCGGCGGCCGGGTAGCTGTAGTTGGTGTAGGTGTCGGGGAACAGCGCGACCGTGTCGGTCGCGTCGGCGGGGTCGACCGTCGAGCCCCCGCGCGCGTCGAACCACTCCTCGAAGCTCTCGGCGCGGAACGTCGGGAGCTCGCGGTCCGGGGCGATCCCCGCGACCGCGTCCATCACCTTGCGGGCGCCCGGGAGCTTCGTGGCCGCGTTCGAGAGCGGGGCGAGCGCGCTGCCGAGCGCGGAGAGTCGGTCGATGTCGCGAAAGATGCGCTCGCGGAGGCCCGCCCCCTCCCGCTCGTGGTGGTCGTGTTTCACCTCGGCCTTGAGCTTCGCGAGGTCGACCCCCGTAGGGCAGTCGCTCTTACACCCCTTACAGCCGACGCAGAGCCCGAGCACCTCCTCTTGGAACCGGTCGGAGTGGATCTCGTCGTCGTCGAGCTCCCCGCTGATCGCGGCCCGCAGCATGTTCGCCCGGCCGCGGGTCGACTGGACCTCCTCCTCGGAGGCGCGGTAGGTCGGACACATCACGCCGGAGTCGGTCTCTCGGCAGGTGCCGCAGCCGTTACACAGCTCGACGAGGTGCGAGAGCCCGCCCTCGTCGGAGAAGTCCAGCTCGGTCTGCGGCTCGATCGACTCGTAGGCGGGGCCGTACCGGAGGTTCTCGCGCATGTCCGTCTCGGCTGCGGTGTCGGGATAGCCCCGCTCGGCCGCGGTGTCACCGTCGACGTAGACGACCTTCCCGGGATTCATCCGCCACTCGGGGTCGAACGTCGACTTGAGTTCCTGGAACGCCGCCCACAGCGCTTCGCCGTACATCTTCGGGTTGAACTCGGTGCGCGCGAGCCCGTCGCCGTGTTCGCCCGAGAAGGCGCCGTGGTGTTCCAAGACGAGGTCGGTGACGTCCTCGGAGATGGAGTGCATCTTCTCGACGCCTTCCTCCTCTTTCAGCGAGAGGATGGGCCGGATGTGGAGCGTCCCGCTCCCGGCGTGGGCGAAGTACGCCGCCGAGGTGTCATGATCCGCGAGGACCGACTCGAACTGCCCGACGTACTCCGCGAGCTCTTCGGGCGGGACCGTGGCGTCCTCGATGAACGGGTACGGCTTCGGGTCGCCCCGCATGCTCATCAGGAGCGGGATGGCGGCCTTCCGGAGCTTCCAGAGGTCTTCTTGGGCCTCGGGGGCGTACGCCTCCAGTACGTCGAACGCGTCGCCCTCGGCGACGAAGTGCGCCGTCGTGTCGGCGATCGCGTCCGCGAAGTCGTCGACCAGCTCCGAGTCCCACTCCAGCATGAGCGCCGCGGCCGCGCGCTCCGGGATCGGCTCCGCGTACTGCGCGAACTCCTGTGACCCGGCCGCCAGCGAGAACACCTCGTCGTCCATCAGCTCGACCGCGCTCACGGGGAACTCCAGCGCCTCCGGGACCGCCTTCATCGCGTCGACCAGCGAGTCGAAGGCGTACAGCGCGAGCGCCGTCTCCTCGGGTCGCGTGACGAGCGACACCTCCGCCTCGACGATCGTCCCGAGCGTCCCCTCCGCGCCGACGAACCGCTTCGAGAGGTTGATCACCCGCTCGCCGTCGTCGTTCTCGTAGATCACCTTGTGGAGGTTGTACCCGGAGACGGAGCGCTTGAGGTTCGGGTACTTCTCGTCGATCGCGGCCTCGTTCGCCTCGACGAGCGCGCGGGTCGTCTCGTACAGCGCCGCCTCCCGGTCGTCCCCTTCGACGATCGCCTCGTACTCCGGCGAGTCGAGGACGACCTCGCGGGTCTCGATCAGCGACCCGTCGGCGAGCACGACTTTCAGCTCCTCCGTGTACGCGTCGGTGATCCCGTACCGGACCGAGTGCGCGCCGGTGGAGTTGTTGCCGATGCCGCCGACAACCGTCGCCCGCGCCGAGGAGGCCGGATCCGGCGCGAACTTCAGCCCGTCCTCCGCCAGCCGGTCGTCGAGCCGGTCCTGAACGACCCCGGGCTGGACCACCGCCCTCCGGTCGTCCGGGCGCACCTCGACGATCCCGTCCATGTGCGTCGAGAAGTCGAGGACGACACAGCCCGGACCGACGCTCTGCCCGGCCAGCGAGGAGCCGGCCCCCCGCGGGATGACGGGGACGCCGTGGTCGGCCGCGACCGCCATCGCCGCCCGCACGTCGTCGATCGAGCGGGGGACGACGACGCCGGCGGGCCGGGCCTGATAGACGCTCCCGTCCGTGGCGTACAGCACCTGCGCGTACTCGTCGAACTGGACCTCGCCCGTCACGCGCTCGCGGAGGTCCGCCGCGAGCGCCCGATACGCGGGCACGTCCGGCCGATCGTGGCCGAGCGCGGCCGCCGACGTGTCCGGGGCAGGTGTGTCACCGCCCCTCGTGGGCTCGCTTGCCATGATAACGACCGGGGGAGAACAGAGAATAAAACCTTTGTTCATGATAGTTTCGGCGGGGCGCGGTCGCTCTCGTCGCGTGTTGCCTCGCTGCGTCCGTCCGAGGCGTCCTTCTGCTGCGTCCGTCCGAGGCGTCCTTCTGCTGCGTCCGTCCGAGGCGTCCTTCTGCTGCGTCCGTCCGAGGCGTCCTTCTGCTGCGTCCGTCCGAGGCGTCCTCCGGCTTGCCGTCGGGATTTATGCCGTCGCCGCGACAGCACGACGCATGGAGGTTCTCCACACGTGTCTCAACGTGGCGGACGCCGACCGCGCCGCGGACTGGTACGCCGAGCAGCTCGGGTTCGAACGCGCTTGGGAGTTCACGACCGCCGACGGCGACACGCGCAACGTGTACGTCGCCGGCGACGGCGGCGTCGAGTTCCAGCTGTCTGACACGGACGGCGCGGCGCCGAGCGCGGACGGCGACCGCTACGACCACGTCGCCGTCGGCGTCGACGACGTGGACGCCGCGTTCGAGACGATCGACCACCACGGCGTCGTGAAGGAGCCGGGCGACCAGCCGGAAGCGGGGGCCCGGACCGCCTTCGTGAAGGACCCGGACGGCCACGTCGTCGAGCTGATCGAGCCTCTGTGAGCGGTCGGGCACCGAAGGCGGCGGTGCGTCCGGACCGGACGACGCGCGTACTTCGGCGGTCACCACCCGTCGTCGTCATCGCCGGGCCACACGTCCACGTCGACGTCGTCGAAGAACGCGGACGGTCCTCGACGACCGCCCAGACCAGCACCGTGATCAGCGCGAGAACGAAGAGGCGGCCAAACCGCCCCGCGTCCTCCGTTCCGAGGGCGTGGCCGAACGGCACCGCGTAGCCCACCCACACCAGCAGCCAGCCCCATCGCCTGTTCGCCTCCGTCCCGTGGCGCGGAGCGCCACGTACCCGAGCCCGGCGACGGCGACCGTCACGGGGAGTCCCGGGAGCGAGGAGAGCCGAAAGAGCCAGAACGCCGCGACGAACGTCGGCACCGCGACGACGTGGTGAACGAGCGCTCCCCACCTGCCGTCACCCATACTATTAGCGTGGCTCCGAATCGCAAAAAAAGCGGACGCCAGAACAGGGAGTGCGGCGCGCGACTCCTTACAGGATCCCGGCGGCCTCGGCCGTCTCGACGATGTCTTGGGCCATCTTGTTGGTCGCCTCGTCGACCATCTGGCCGTCGACGCTCACGGCGCCTTTGCCCTCCTCCATCGCCTCGGCGTAGGCGTCGACGATGCGCTTGGCGCGCTCTGCGGTCTCCGGGTCGGGCGCGAACACGTCGTTGCCGATCTCGATCTGCGATGGGTGGATCGCCCACTTGCCGTCGCAGCCGATCATGTTGGCGCGCTCGGCGGACTGCCGGAACCCGTCGGCGTCCTCGATGTCGGCGTACGGGCCGTCGAGACACGGCAGGCCGGCCGACTTCGCCGCCGAGTTACACTCGGAGAGCGCGTGGTGCCAGTAGTGGCCGGGGTACTCTGGGAACTGGCCGATGTCGAGCCCGGGCGTACCCATCGCCGCGGAGTAGTCTCCCGGCCCAAAGATGATCGAGGAGAGCCGGTCGGAGGCGTGCGCGATATCGTGGACGTTGTGGATCCCCTCGCCGTCCTCGATCTGGGGCTCGAGGCCGATGGCGCCGACCTCCAGCCCGTTGTTCACCTCGACCTGCCGGAGCAGGTTCTCGACGGTGTGAATGTCGCTGGCGGACTTCACCTTGGGGATGATGATGTCGTCGATGGACTCGCCCGCGGCGCCGACGACGGTGATCACGTCGTCGTACCACCACTCCGTGTCGATCCCGTTCATCCGGAAGCTGAGGACCTTATCGCTCCAGTCCTCCTCGCGGGCCGCCGCGATGAGGGGCTCGCGGGCGTCCGGCTTGGCGTTGGGGGCCACGGAGTCCTCGAGGTCGAGGAACACCTCGTCGGCGTCGCTGTCGGCGGCTGAGTGCATCATCTTCTCGTCGCTCGCCGGGGTCGCGAGCTGCGTCCGGCGAAGGGTAACGTCCGTCATCTGTGTCGAATCTATCACGCTCGTCCATGAAAATAAAGCTACCTTACGCGGGGTATTTTCGCCGGGTCGAAAACGAGTTAACGGCCGCCGAGCCGCGGCCGCTACGGCTTGACCAGCACCTTGATCGCCTCGCGCTCGTCCATCAGCCGGTACCCCTCGGCGACGCCGTCGAGGTCGACCGTCTCGGTGAAGATCGGCGCGGGGTCGAGCGTTCCCTGTAGCACGTCGGCCATCAGCTCCTCGGCGTATGCGCGGACCGGGGCGACTCCGCCCGCGAGCGTGACGTTCTGTCCGAACATCCCGAACACGTCGAGCCCCTCCTCCTCGACGCCGTAGGGGACGCCGACGTACCCGATCGTGCCGCCGGGACGGACGGCGTCGATCGCAGTGTTCATCGCGCTCGCGGCGCCGACGCACTCCATCACGTGGTTCGGCCCGCCGTAGGTGAGCTCTCGGATCCGCTCGACCGCGGCCTCACCGCGCTCGGAGACGGTCTCGGTAGCGCCGAACTCCTCGGCGAGTTCGAGCCGGTCCTCGTGGTGGCCGACGGCGACGATGCGCTCCGCGCCGAGCCGACGCGCCGCGAGGACGCCGCAGAGCCCGACCGCGCCGTCGCCGATGACGGCCACGGTCGACCCCGCCTCGACGCCCGCGCTGACCGCAGCGTGGTGGCCGGTGCCCATCACGTCGGTGAGCGGGAGCAGCGAGCGGAGCGTGTCCTCGTCGTCGGCGTAGCGGTCGGGCACGCGCACGAGCGTCCCGTCGGCGTGGGTCGACCGGACGTACTCGCCCTGTCCGCCGCCGTTGTCGCCGCCCCAGGAGTCGCCGTTCTCGCAGGAGGTGTGGAGCCCCTTCCGGCAGAACTCGCACTCGCCGCAGGAGATCGCGAACGGCGCGAGCACCCGGTCGCCGGGCTCGACCGAGGTGACGGCCTCTCCGACCGCCTCGACGATCCCCATCGGCTCGTGGCCGACCGGGGAGCCGGGGTCGCGCTCGCTGTCGCCGCGGTAGAACCAGAGGTCGGAGCCGCAGACCGCGGTGTGGGTCACGCGGACGATCGCGTCCGTCGGCGCCTCGATCTCGGGCCGGGGTCGCTCTTCCACGCCGATGTCGCCGGGACCGTTGAAGACGGCTGCTCGCATACAGTTCGCTTCCGGCGCGGGCGGCAAAAATGAGAGGGTGACGGAAGTCGCTCGGGCGCGGACCGACCGATCAGCCAGCGGTGCCGTTCGTCGGGGGCTGGCCGGACCCCGGCTGCGTCGGGCCCGTGGATCCGCCGTCGCCGGGCGGCGTCCGGTCGTTCGTCACGAGGAAGTCCGCGAGGTTACCGATCAGCGCGTCGTTGTCGGCGCGCCTGGCGTTGTCCGGCGACAGGAAGTCGCTGTCGCCGATCATGACGACCTCGTCGTTGCGGACTAACAGCGGCGCGTCCGTGGGCGCGCGCGTCGTCGAGAGCTCGCTGCCCTCGATCGGGCGCAGCACGTCGGCGCCGCCGGCCGGCGTCCCGACGGGCGTCGCCGACGGGAACACCGCGCGGTCGACGCCCTCGGTCAGCGACGCGTCGCCGGTCGCCTCGGCGTACACGCGCTGGTAGTTCAGGTCGTTCTCTTCCATGTTGTACACGTACCCACCCTCGGTCGTGACGTCGAGCGTCGCGTCGAGAGACGCCGCGCCCGGCTGCGAGTACGCCGCGTCGGGCTCGGTGGCGAGCACGACGTGACCGCCGGACTCGACGAACGACTCGATCGCGTCGAGCTCGTCCGGCTCGTAGTCGGTCCGGAACGTCACGAACGCGTCGGCCTCGGCGAGCCGCTCGCCGAGCTGAGTCGTCTCCTCGGCGCCGGGCCGCGCGGGCCGTCGCTGCTGGTCCGGATCGGGGACGTACACGCCCACCTCGTGGCCGTTCTCGATGAGCGCGTTCGCGAGCGGCCGGATGTCCCGGTCGGCGACGCCGCCGCCGCCGAGCCCGATGAGGCTGAAGGGGAGCACCGGACGGGCGGTGGCCGGTTCGACGCCGGGGTCGACGAGGACGGTCTGGGAGCCGGCCGAGGCGTCCATCTCGACCGTCGCCTGCCCGGGCGTGTCGTTCGCGATCAGGTCTGGGTTCTGGTAGTGGTCGTTCTGGATCGCCGGTGCGGGCGCGGCGCCGTCGGCGGTCACGTAGCCGGCGACCGCGGCGCCGCCGGTGACCGCCGCGAGGGTCACGACGAACGCGGCCGCGAGGGGGGCGACGCGGGTCACGCGCCAACACCTCCGCTGAGCCGCGCCGTCTCGTTCCCCGGCGTCCCGCGCTCGGTCGAGGCCGCGCCGCCGGTCCGCACGTCGGTCTCGGAGAACCGCTCGATCGTGTCGACGTGCGGGACGGCGGGCGTGTACACGTACGTCGAGGGCATCGGCTTCACGTCGGCGTACCCGGGGTCGTTCGCGTGGATCGCGACGATCCCGGTGTCGGTCCGGACGAGGAAGGGGATGCCGAACTCCTGTCCGGTCTCGCGGGTGTCGACCGTGTACTCGCCGAGTTCCTCCTCGGTCGCAGCCGCGTGAATCGCCTCGTTGAGCGAGCCGATCTCATCGGCGAAGCCGTTCTGAACGGCCTCGGTACCGAGGTAGGTGTCGGCCTTCGCGACCTCCTCGCGGGGCATCTCGAACTCGTCGCTACGCTCGGCCATCATCGCGTTGATGAACGTGTCCGCGAGCGTCTGTTGTTCGGCCCACGCCTGCGTCGGGTTACTTCCGGCCTTGTCGGGGCCGCTCGGCCCGAGCGCGGTCGACGACGCTCGGGGCGCGGGAGCGTTCAGGCCGATGCTGCCGACCGTCGAGGTCGGGAGCACGTAGATCTCGTCCGCGGGCGCCATCGCGTAGTAGCCGCCCGAGGCGCTGATCGACTGGACGCTCGCGATGACGGTCATGTCATCGCTCGTCCGCTGGACCGCCTTGTACATCCGCTCGGAGGCGACGGGCGCGCCGCCGGGCGTGTCCAGCTTGAGGACGACCGCGCCGACGGACTCGTTGGCGCGGATGTCCGCTAGTTCGCTCTCAACGTCGTCGGCGAGGGCCGTGTTGACGGGCCCCTCTATCTCGACGACGGCGACGGTATCACTCGGTTCGTTTGTCGCCGCGTACACGCTCGGAGCGAGCACGGCGCCGACCAGAGCCGCGGCCAGCACGACGACAGCCACCTGCTGTCGCGACGTGAGGGCCGTGGAGGGCTTGTCTGCTGACATCGCCGTCTTATACGATCGGCAACTGTATGATAAAAACAACGACTCCGGGACGACGACGCCGCGAGCGACGGGGGCGAGACGGGTGGGCGAACCCGTCGCGAGGCCGGGAAGCGATCGCGCCCGTCGCCTACGGCTCCAAGACGACTCGGAACCGCGCCTCGTTGTCGGCCATCCGGTCGTACGCCGCGGCGACATCGTCGAGGGCGAACGTCTCGATCTCCGGCGCGATGTCGCGCAGGGCGCTGAACTCCAGCGTGTCCTGCGAGTCGCGGGCGTGTCCCGAGCCCCACCCCTCGACGGCCCCCCGCGTCCCGACCCGCCGCTGGGCGTCGCCCGACACCCGCCCCCC